>PWXJ01000101.1 GCA_003561965.1 PVC group bacterium | reverse complement strand
GCCCCAACAAGCCACAACCGCACCTTACATATCCTCAAAAGCCGTTTGGGGCAGGGCCAGGGCCTTCGTATTGCGGCGACGTTTACCGACACGCTGCGATTGATCGAACAAGGGGGGATTATCAAAAAACAGATCCGGAATCAAGGAGACTATCCCGATGAATGAAAATGAACTTGAAACACTGGCCGAAAAAATCGCCGTCAAGGTCGATTCGAAGGCGCGCGTTCTGGCTGCTGTCGGGGACTTTATGAAGGCGAAAAAAGCACCGAAAAAAGGCGGAAAAATCGGCAAAATGGCAAGATTTAGTCAAAGTCGTTCCGGCGTTCCGATAACATCCGCCGTTTCTGCCCTGAAACCGCATAAATCGACCACAAACCCGTTGACTACACATCAAAAGGCCGAGAAATGAATCCAAAACGCGAACACCTTACGCAAAAAGAAAAAATTTTTGTTCAGTTGCTCACGAACATCGCGCAGCCGACATACAACAATCCCGCGCTGGCCGCCAAAAACGCGGGCTATGGAAGCCCTGAAAATGCGGCGTGGCGTTTGATGCGCCGCCCGTTGGTCAAAAACGCGGTTCAGGAAATCTACAACGAGCGGCACAAAAGCGGGATTGTCTCTGAAAGTAAAGTAATTTCCCACCTCGAACATCTCAGGCGTATCGCTGAGGAAAAAGGGGATTTGTCAACCTCACTGCGAAGCGTTGAACTGATGGGCAAATATCTTGGCCTGTTTGTTGATCGGCTGGCCGTCGAACCGCCGCAAGAGCGCATCGAGCTTGATGAGCATAAGCGAAAAATGGCGCAGCGGCTTGCGTCGGCTGTTTTGTATTATGATCTGCTGCGCAGCCCGGAGCCGGACAATTCGGATTTGTTGACAGGGAAAGAGGACGAAGAACCCGCCTTGCTAACGAGTGCCGAATATCTGACAGCAGATAACGAGCAGCCGCCCGGCAATGTGAATGAACCCTTATTGCCGCCCTGTTTCAACCCTGATTCAGACGGCGCAGAAAGTGAGAAAGCCAATGGCGAAACCGATTGAGAAAAAATGCCAAGCGTGCGCGTTCACGACCTTTGAGCACCGCAAGCGCCCGGGGTGTTATCACAAAGAGCGATGCAGGCGGATACGCAGCTACTATCGACACAGACAGGCCGAGAAAGCGAAGATGCTGGAGAAGTACCACCGCAAGCGCGGCTTTGCTGTCTTCGGTGTGCGGCTCTGTCCGACTTGCTGCAAGGCGATCACAAAGGCAGTAGAGAAGACTTTGAAGGGGCGAAAGCAATGACCGAAACAGCCCTGAAACAACGCCGAAACAGGGGCGCAACAGCCGCTCGTCATTCCCGCCGCCCGTCCGCGCCGCTCGGCATTGCCGCTCGTTCACGCAGGGATTATAGGGCTTGCGAAATTCTGCCAGCGACACCCTATGTCCCCCAAGCCCCGTCCGGGTGCGGGGTGGAGTATCATTTCGCCCAACTATCTGACTTTGAACTTTTACGACTTATCTTATCTTGAAACAATGATGAAATGGATAGGCAATTTGATTTATCGAAGACACCGGAGACGCAGCGTGGCGTATTCCAAAAGGCGTATTGTGGCAAGAGCAAGGCGGCGGCGATTAAGGCCAAATGTCTGGACTGTTGTTGTTTCCAGCGTGAGGAAGTCCGTCAATGCACGGTCAAGAGTTGTCCTTTGTGGCTTTACAGGCCGTTTACGGCGCGTCGTGCCGCGCCAGAGGCCTCTACGGAAACGAACGCCCCGGAAGGGTAGCTGGGCAGGGTCAGGCGGTGCTTTTTGATTCTGCGTCGCTTAGAGGCCATTCTTGAAGGGTTTTCGTGTTTGTGTGTCAAAAAGTGAAAGTTGAGGTTTTTTATGGCTGATTTACATCAGATTGCGGAGTTGCATTGTTGCTTTTACGCATCGGGTTTTTGCTGGCGTGGCGGATTGCGGGATGAACGGTGTCTGCGTCGGGACAAAACGCGACCGTGTACATATTTTGTGAAGAACGTGATACCGAAGTTGCCGACGGCGGTTGCGCGTGAAGCGGCGACGGCGGAATTTTGGCGACAATTTGGGAAAAAGAAAGCTAAGAGGTGATTTATGAGTTATCCAAACAAAATACGCATCACCAGTGCAGACCCGGCGTTTGCGCCGGAAAAAGCGAAGGATGTCGAGCTTGTTCAGGGGTTGCCAAGCGGCGGCAAGCCATCCTATCATTCACCATTCGGGCAGGACTTTATCTGTCTGGTTGCGTGGAATACATTTTTGCTGAAATGGGAATATGAATTTGAAGATTTTATTACCGACGATTACGCCCGATGGGTGTCGTTCTCGGACGCACTGACAGGAGACTACGCGCCATCGGCGGGAACGGATGCTTTCGGCACGGCGGTTATCAGTGCGGTTGTATCGGGCGGTCTGTCTGCCGCCGTATATCAGTATTTAATGGAAAATGACGAATAACAAACTTATTGAAAGGAATTGACGATGTTTGAGAATGACAATTATGATGATGATGTTCTCGATGCGACGGGCGGGGATTCACCGAAGGACGAAGAAGGCGGCGGCGGGTACACCTTGCCGGACAGCGAGGACGCGGGCAGTGGTGATATGAGCGCCGATGAACTGGATTCGCGCATTGATGCGATTGCCAAACAGTTGACGCTTGAACTGCGCCGGACGGCAAGGCACAAATACGACGCGCTCCTTGAAGAACGCAGCCGATTGTATGCGCAGCGGTATCCCGAAACAGCCCAGGACGAAAGCGATCAGGCAGGGGCCGAGGCCCCGTCATTGCATCAGCAGGCCGCCGTTGAACTGGCGCAGCTTAAGGCGCTGGGCTTTGACGGCAAACCCCCGAAGGACATTGAACCCCGCCACATTGAGGCGTGGCGGTGTCAGCGGTTAAATGCTGAGAACAATTACGATGAACTGGCCCCGCTTCTTCGGGCGGATATGCAGGCGATAGGTCAGCCCCACGAACTGACGACGGCACTGGAAACGCTGCTTCGTGTAGCCCCGGACGATGCCGAATTGTGTGAACCGATCATTGAAATTGTGATTAACCGATTGTTTGAACTTAAAAAGAAAGGTTGAAATTCTAATGAAAACGACAGACTACCCTAAGCACATTGAAAAGGATATTGCGCAACACGTTTTGCCTTTGGCCGAAAAGTATCGGCTTGCGTGCGAAGATTGCCGGCACATCGAAAAAAGCATTGCGCAACAACAGGACGCCGTTGACACAGTGCAGGCCCGTCTTGATGAACTCAAAAGCACCACGGGACTTCGCGACGCCGAGGCGATTCAGAAACAGATGCGCGAAAAAGCCAAAGCCGAAGATGAATTGAAGATGGCCGAGCGCACACTTGCGGCATTGAAGAACGAAGTTTTGCCGCCGAGTGTCAAAGCACGCGACGACGCCCGCGCTGTCTGCGGCTTCAAAATTCTCGAACTGATGCGGCAAAAACGCATTGAGGCGGACAACCAAGTCAACGCAATACTGCGCGCAGCGATTTCCGAACAAGACGCATTTATTCAGGCGTTTTCAGACGTGGCGAACCGGTGCGGCGTTTCGCTGCCGCTCAATGATGAAACATTGCGCCCGGGGATTTTAACCGGTGCTGACATTTCTGACATTGAAAGCCGATTGCTGGTGCGGGAAGAACGCGAACGCATTAAAACCAGTCGCCAAGAAAACAGCCAGGCGACACAATCAGCGCAGCCCGCCGCCGAAACTGTTCAAGAGGCCGCGCCGTCAAACACCCTGTTGACCGGCGTTGCCGAACAAGAGGACTGCGTTGTCAAAAACGAAGATTGATTGACGGTGTGCAGTGGGATAGATTATTGAAAGCAATCTATTAACGAAAGAAGCCAATGGAATTACGCGACGGAAATATTGAATCGTTTGAACAACTGGCCGCCCTGATTGAGCGGTTTTTGGAAATCGGCGGGCTGATGCTGTCCGTTCACACGTCGCAGTCGGACACGGCACAAAACCGAGAAGTTGCCTTGGCGGCGTGTCGGCATTATGAGCGGCTCCGCGCCGCCGATCCTGACAAGACCCGCCCGCCCGCGCCGCTTGTGTTTGAACACGAAAACCCGCTGGTTGCACTGGAAAAGATAATGCGCCTCTGTAAAAAGCAAGCGTTCTCCTGAATGCGGTACATTTGCCGTTATCCGGCGATGGTGGGGCTGCGGTGTTTTGCGCCTCACTGTCGTCGGAGACGGGCCAAGGCCGCCCCAGAGGCCGCCAGGGCGACGATCTCTGGTCGGGGGCAGGGTGGGCAAGGTCAGAGGGCTTGCGGCGATTCTGGGGGCAAAAGAGACGGGGTTAAATATGCGTCAAGTGTAGGACAGCAACGACCAAGACCCACAGCACACAGACAATCACACCGGCGATGTTTTTGGCTTTGCCTTCGTCCATTCCAAACGCCGTTAGCAGGACGGGAACGAACATAAGAATACCGGTTAGAATCAATGGTATCCCGATTGTGAGCATAATTTTC
>PWXJ01000202.1 GCA_003561965.1 PVC group bacterium | reverse complement strand
GCAGGGGGCGACACAATTTCCAGCCGGATGATGATAAATTTCCCATCAGCAGGGTAAGTTTAACCTTGATCAAATTTCACCCCGGTTCTGCACTTCAGTAAATACCTTCAACGCCCCGCCATCATTGATTGAGGCAAAAAATAGGCTTTGGGAAATCCGGATATAGCCAATATTTGTGGTTCATCTTCAAGGTCGGCATAGCACCGAAAAATCTCACCGTTCTCCGCATCATATCACCGACTCCGCCTCTCTCCAAGAGAAATAGATAATTCAGGTGCCTCCTTACTGCTTTTGTCTATGGAGGGATTACTTCAGTTCAAAGAGGATCAGGAAATCCTCGTGGGGGCCCCGGAACCCCGAGGGGAGGGGGGGGAGGGGGTCGGCCATCCGGGCCGCCTGGAGAACTGACTCGTCCATTACCGGGCTCCCGGAAGATTCCTGGAGCCGGATGTTTTCGATCCGCCCGTCCCGGAAGACCCGGAAGGAGACGACCGCGGAGGCCCGGTCACTCCCGACCGCGGCCCGGGTGGGGCGCTTCCAGAGGCTGTGCATCTTGGATTGGACGAAATTGTTGTACCAGGAGTAGGGGAACCGTTCTTCCCGGGAGGCGGTGACCGCCGGGGCGGAGGTCTCGACCCGGTCGAGTCGCTGGCGGAGACGCTCCTTGAGGTCGCTCCGGGGGATATCGGGGGCGGCGACCTGCCGGATGATTCTCCGGGGCGGGGGCCGGGCCTCCTCTTCTTCCGGCGGCGGTTCCTCGACCGGATCCGGGACGGGATCGGGTTCCGGGAGGGGCTCCGGCTCCGGTTCCGGCTCCGCCGCTTCTTCCTCCGCCGGCGGCAGCTCGGCCTCCAGCGCCGCCACCAGCTCGACCGCGGTGACCGGGCTGGTGTAGAAATCGTCCGTCCGGGGCGCGGCCAGCAGAAACAGCAGGGCCAGGACGGCGAGGTGGCCGAGGGCGACCAGCAGGATTATCCTGGTCTTGGGTGGAGGCATCTCTATCGTTCGGTCGGCCGGGTGGCGATCCCGATCCGGGAGAGTCCGCTGTTGCGGATTTCGTCAAGGACCTTGATCACTTCCTCGTAACGGATGGTCCCGTCGGCCCGGATGGTGACCGCGGCGTCCGGGTTGGTCCGGGCGGTCCGGTCCATCCGCTCGCGGAGTTCGTCGAGGGTAACTCTCTGGTCGTTGAGATAGATCATCCCCGGGGGGGCGATGCTGACCGTCAGGATCTCCCGGGAACTCTCGATCCGGGAGGAGGTGGAGGCGGGGAGGCTGATGGCGATCCCGTGCTCGAGAATCGGGGCGACCAGGATGAAGATGATCAGCAAGACCAGCATCACGTCCACCAGGTTGAGGACGTTGATCTCGCTCATCAGGTCGGAAGATCTTTTCGGGCGGCGGTACATCGGGTCTGCGGCTCTCGCGGATTACTCGGCCGGGGCCGGCGGCGGATTTTACCGCTATTTGGTTCCGGGTTTTTTCTTCGCTTCCGGGTGGTATTCCCGGCGGGCCCGGTCGATAAAGTCGGCGATGAAATTGTCCAGCTCGAAGATCATCCTCTTCAGGGAATTCTGGAAGAGGTTGTAACCGATCAGGGCCGGGATGGCCACGATCAGGCCGAAGACGGTGGTGATCAGGGCCTCGGAGATCCCGGGGGCGACCGCGTCGATCGAGGCCGAACCGTAGCGGCCCATCCCCTGGAAGGTGATCAGGACCCCGTAAACGGTCCCCAGAATTCCCAGCAGGGGACCGGTGCTGGCGGCGGTGGCCAGGAAGATCAGGCCTTTTTCCAGAAACCGGGTCTGTTCGTCGGCGGTCCTCTGCATCTTTCCCGCCAGGCTCTCCCACTCCCCGGGGGAAATTTCCTCGGGGGATTTCTCCCCGGCGGTGATCACTGCCAGCTCGTGACAGCCCTGCCGGTAGACCTCGTAGGCCGGGTCGGCATCCGGCGCCAGGGAGGGATGGGTGAGTCTGAACGCCCCCTTCCGGGCTCCGGTGAACCGGCTGAGGAAAGCGTCGATCTTGTCCCTGGTCTGGCGGAAGAGAGTGATCTTGTAGATAATCATCGACCAGGAGACGATCGAGGCGACAAAGAGAATGACGAGGATTCCCAGGCCCACCGGACCGGAGTCCCTGATCGATTGGAGAAAGGGGTTGGTCATCGCGAATCTTGTTCCCGGGTCGGCATATGGCGGCTTACAGGGTTACCGAAGCTTGCCGGGAAGATAATAATACGCCAGCCCGCCCCCGGTCAATTACTATCGGGGAAGGGAAGCCGGGCGATGAAGAAAAGTTCAAAGGACCGCTCCCGAAACCAATTGTCGATACCGGCGCCGGTATCGGAAATTCGGATCAAGACCCGGCCTCCGGGCCGGGACGGGATATCGGCTTCATCCTATTCGACCGGGCCAGGGCTTCCCGGGTTGTTTCCAGTTCCCGATAAACCTTTTTCAGTTCGCTGATGTCCCTGGTGATTCCGAGGATTCCGAGGCATTTCCCCCGGTTATCCTTGATCACGGAGAGGCTGAGCAGGAGGGGGAAAGTTTCCCCGGATTTTTTCTTTCCTTCAAGTTCCCCCTCCCAGCCTTCATTCTGTTCCAGATCCTTGGTGATGGGGCCGTCGAGCTCCCGCCGGCTCTCCGGCTGGTAGAGGTCGCCCGGTTTCAGGGCCAGGAATTCCTCCGAGGTGTAACCGAACATCCGGGCCTGGGCGTGGTTGGTCATCAGCCAGGAACCGTCCCGGCCGGTGACGGTGACCCCGTCGGCCGACTGTTCCAGCGCGTGCAGCAGCAGGAGAAACCGGTCCGGGGGGGAGAGGGCGGTCCGGCGGAAACGGTCCCGGGCCGACTTGATCCCCAGCATCACCTTGATCCGCCGCAGTAACTGCTTCCGGGAAATTGGCTTGAGGAGATAGTCGATGCTTCCCCCGCCGTCCCCGGGAATTTTCCGGGCCACCTGGTTGGGGTAGGCGGTCATAAAGATGACCGGAATCTCGGAGGTCGCGGGGTTGGAACGGATAATCTCGAAGGCCTGCATTCCGTCGAGTTCCGGCATCCGGATGTCCAGCAGGATCAGGTCGGCCCGGCCGGCGGCGGCGACGCATTCCCGGCCGTTGGCGGCGGAGATTGTCCGGTGCCCGGTGTAGCTGGAGATCATCGTCTCCAGCATCCGGACCGTATCCCGGTGATCGTCGGCGATCAGGATCGTGGCCATAAGCTTATGCTCCGGTCAACAGGCCGGGGCAGGATTGTTATCCTCTCAGTCCCATTCCACCTTGCCCCGGGGGTTGGCATCATCATATAATCACGAAATCCCGGTGGATATGAAGAAGAAATTCACCGGTGCCGATTGAAAGCCGGCCGGAGTCGTGTTAGCCTTGATTTCGGCAGAAAACGATTGAGGAGGAATCAAGATGGAAACGGAAAGTGCCAACGTCTTTCTCTCCTGGATCCGGGAGATCGGACCCGGGGCGGTGGCGGGGATTGTCTACGCCCTGGTCATCCTGGCGGCCGGGGCGGTCGTCTCCCGGATGCTGGTCAGCCTGGTCCGGCGGATCTTCGCCCGGGGAAAACTGAAGGACGAGAAGATGCTGATCGGGCTGGTGACCAGGACGCTCCGGGGAGTGGTGCTGATCCTGGCCGGGATGGTGGCCCTCGACCAGCTGGGGGTCTCGATCGCCCCCTTCGTGGCCGGTCTCGGGGTGGGGGGACTGGTCCTCGGCTTCGCCTTCAAGGACTCACTCTCCAACCTGGCCGCCGGGGTACTGATCCTGATCTACCGCCCGTTCCGGATCGGGGACGTCATCGACGTCTCCGGGACGATGGGCAGCGTCCTCGACCTCTCGATCGTCAACACCACGCTCAAGGACTTCGCCGGCCCGGTCATCTACTTCCCCAACTCCCAGGTCTGGGGCGCGAAGATCACCAACTTCTCCCGGGCCGAGTTCCGGCGGTCGATCTTCACCATCGGGATCAATTACGGCGACGACCAGAACGGGGCCTGGGACGTCCTCCAGAAGCTGATCAACGCCGAGGAACGGATCCTCAAGGACCCGGCCCCCTTTATCCGGTTGAGCGAACTGGCCGACTCCAGCGTCAACTTCCAGATGTTCGTCTATACCAAGCCGGCCGACTTCGGTCCGCTGCTCAACGACTTCTACGCCAGGGCCAAGACCGCCCTCGAGGAAGCCGGTTACCGGATCCCCTATCCCCAGCGGGATATCCACGTCATCGAACGGAAGAACCCGCCGGCTGCCTGAAACCGATACTTGAAGGTCAAGAAGATGAAGACGATCAAACCGGGAAAATACGTCCCCTATCCCGGAATCGACCTGCCGGACCGGACCTGGCCGGATAAGCGGATCCAGACCGCCCCGGTCTGGTGCAGCGTCGACCTCCGGGACGGCAACCAGGCGTTGGCCGTTCCGATGGGCGTCGAGGACAAGCTGAAGATGTTCGAACTGCTGGTCGCCATCGGGTTCAAGGAGATCGAGGTCGGTTTCCCCTCGGCCTC
>PWXJ01000113.1 GCA_003561965.1 PVC group bacterium | reverse complement strand
GAGGGGTGGGGGCTCTCGACGACCTCGGCGTAAAGCAGGTTGGGGCCGAACTCGAGGTCGTCGACGTACTGGGCGGCGCCGGTGATCTTCTCCTTCCCGTCGATCCGGGGGTAGGAATGGCCGACTACTTTGGTTGCTTCCATATCGGTCTCCCTGGATTTATTTGTAGGGTGTATCTGTAGGGGCAAAGCATGCTTTGCCCCTACAATGGTATCTTGTTGGCGATAATTATTATTTCGCGACCTCCAGGATCGCGTCAATGATCGCGGTGTAGCCGGTGCAGCGGCAGAGGTTGCCGGCGATCGCTTCCTGGATCTCCTCCCGGGAGGGTTTCGCCTTCCTCTCCAGCAGTTCGGTGGCGGCCAGGGTCATCCCCGGGGCGCAGTAGCCGCACTGGAAGGCGTTGTGTTTCAGGAAGGCTTCCTGGAGCGGGGTCAGGCCGTCCCGGCAGAGACCCTCGACGGTGACGATCTCCGAGCCGTCGGCCTCGATCGCCAGGATCAGGCAGGACCGGACGGTCTTCCCGTCCATAATCATTGTACAGGAACCGCAGTCCCCCCGACCGCAGCCGTACTTGGGGGACTTCACCCCCAGTCTGTCCCGGACGACGTCGAGGAGGATGTCGTTGGGCTCGACGTCGACCGCGCGGGTCTCGCCGTTTAAAGTCAGCGTGATCGTCTTCTTCATTATCGTCTCCTATACCAGGTGGGTTCCGTAGGCCGGCCCCTTGCCCTTCAGCCGGTCGGCGGCCGCCTTCAGCCCCCGCTCCAGCATCACCTCGGCCATCAGGAACCGGTACTCCCGGCTGGAACGGAGGTCGTCGATCGGGGCGATCTCCTTCCGGACCAGCTTCTTCGCCTCCGCGGCCAGCTTCGCGGTCATCGCCTTGCCCCGGAGCAGCTTCTCGATCTTCTCCGCCTCGATCGGCGTCGGGCCGACCGATCCGAAGACCACCCGGTACTCCTTTCCCTCCAGGGCCAGCACCGCCACGTTGGACTGGGCCAGGTCCTCGCCCCGGTAGCGTTTCTGCTTGAGGAAGGCGGCCCCCTGTTTCGGGGGGCGGGGGAGGATCAGCCCGGCGAGGACCTCGTCATCCTTCAGGACGGTCTTCCGCGGGCCGAGGAAGAACTCGGCGGCGGCGATTTCCCGTTCGCCCTCCGGCCCCCGGATCAGGACCAGGGCCCGGTAGGCGATTAGGGGCGGGGCGCTGTCCATACAGGGGACGCAGGAGCAGATGTTCCCGGCCACGGTGGCCCGGTTCCGGATCCCGTTCGACGCCACCTCCCGGGCCGACTCCCAGAGAAGGGGGTAGCGGGATTTCACCGTCCGGGAGTCGATCAGCTCGGAGAAGGTGACCAGGGGACCGAGGAAGAGCCCCGTCGAGGTCATCTCCAGCTTCTTGAGCGCCCCGATCCCCTTGAGATCGATTATCGCCTCCGGCCGGACCGACTCGTCGTTGAGATCGTTGACCAGGTCGGTCCCCCCGGACAGGAAGCGGCCCTCCGCCCCGAACCGGGCCTTCAGCGCCACGGCCTCGGCCAGTTCCGCCGGTTTGAAATAGTCGTACTCCAGCGCTATCGCCATATCTGCCTCCAAAGCTAAAGTAAAAATAATCCTCCCCCCCGGTCCTGACGGCCGGGGGGGAGGATTATTAAATTATTCCTTCCAGGCCACGAAGCGGGCCCAGCAGGAGGCCAGCTCCATCCCCTTCTGGATGAAGCAGCCGATGTAGTAACGGCCGCTGTCCATCTTCGCCAGGTCCTTGCCCAGGTTCTCGGCGTGGATGATCCCCTTGGGGAAGAGGTTCAAGTGCATATCCTGGTAGTACTTGTCCAGGGGGAAGACCTCGTCCCAGCACTTGCCGAACTGCTTGGTGATCTTCCGGTCGGCCTCGGCGAAGGTCTTGGGGTGCCAGTTCCGCTGGATGGTGTTCATCGGGTGTTCCATCGCCACGCAGTCCACCCCCAGCCACTTGATCTTCTTCTTCACGCACCAGGCGGAGAAGTCGGGCGAAGGGCCCGGGTGGCGGATCATATAGCGGAACTCGTCGGAGTCCTTGCTGCACCAGCCGTACTTGTGGTAGCCGGTCTTGATGATCAGGATGTCGCCGGGCTTGACCTCGACCTCGTTCTCGATCATCTCCGGGGTGTAGACCGAGGTGTCGGAGACCATCTTCGAGATGTCGGCCACCGCGCCCGGGCCGATCCAGATGTCCATCGGGGTCTCCCCGATCGTCCGGCCGCCCATATGGAAGTGCTTCTCGCCGTCCATATGGCAGCTCAGGTGGAAGCTGGCCTTGCAGTGGGCGTTGTTCCTCCCCAGGCCGAAGTACTGGCCGCCGACCCGCTTGGTGTAGTGGACGATCAGCGGGATGTAGTTGGCCCACTGCGGGGTCTGGACGGAGAAGGGGATCGACATATCGAACATCTTCTCCCGCTTCATCCGGTTGAAGAAGGCCTGCTCGCCCATCCCCTTGGGGGGCTTGAGCGCCACCACCCGCGACCAGGCCGACTCGACCTCGCAGTAGGGGATCGGATGGACCATAATCCAGGCCCGCTGGTTGCTCAGCTGCTTGATCTGCCCGCCCAGCGACTCCGCCAGGAGCAGCCCCTTCTTGGGCATCGTCTGGTGGGTCAGCTTGTAGTACTTGTCGGGCGGGAACATCTCGTCCCAGCTCTTGCCGTGGGTCTCTTTCAGCTTGGCCTCGGCCTTGGCGAACTCCCGCTCGTGCATATAGCGGATGTTGGTGTTCATCGGGTGCTCGGCGCAGCCGCAGTCCACACCGATCAGCTTCAGTTTCTTCTTCAGCGCCCACTCGAAGAACCCCGGCGCCGGGCCCGGGTGGCGGACCAGGTAGCCGAACTCCTTGTTCTCGATCCCGCCCTGGGCGCTCCGGTTCTTGACGTCGGGCTCGCTGTAACCGAACTTGTGGTAACCGGTGTTGATGATCAGGATGTCGCCTTCCTTGACCTTGACCCTCTTCTCGATCATCTCCGGGGTGTAGAGGCTGTAATCGGAGACCTCGTCGGAGATGTCGGCGACCACGCCTTCCCCGCAGATGTCCTCCAGCGGGATATCGGCGATCGACTTCATCCCCGAGTGGAAGGCGGTCGGGCCGACCAGGTGGGTCCCGGTGTTGTTCGACCACTCGATCAGCTGGCCGTTGGCCCCGGCCCCGCCGATGTAGGAGCCGGTCAGCCGCTTGAAGAACTGGATCTGGAGCGGGCTCTCCCCCGGCCAGGGCGCGGTGAAGATGCTCAGCGGCTGGGTCAGGTCATACCACTTGGCCTTGCTCAGAAAATCGATTGTTCCCTTGCTCATTGCTGCCTCCTTTACTTACTTGCCGTATTTCTCGGAGAAAGCCACCACGGCCTTCTTGAAGACTTCCATCGGGGCGTCGCAGAGTCCCGCCCCGACCTGCCCGACCCCCGGGTCCTTGTGGGCGACCCCGGTATCGATGAAGGGCGGGAGGTTCTTCTTCACCACCTGGAGGATATCGATCCCGGTCGGGGTCCCCCGGAAGTTCATCGAGGGGATCTGGTAGATGTTGTTCTCGCCCAGGGAGATCTCGTACATATCCATCGTCTTGGAGACCGCCAGGTCGTAGGTCCCGCCGACGAACTGGACGATCGCCGGGGCCGCCGCCAGGGCGCATCCGCCGATCCCGTAGGTCTCCATAATCGCCGAGTCGCCGATGTCCCGGCCGACGTCCTCTTTGGAGAAGCCGGGGAAGAGGAGCACCTCGGGGACCGGGGACTGGCAGGTGAACCACTGCTTGCCCAGCCCGCTGACCTGGATCCCCCAGTCGGTGCCGTTACGGGCCATCACCGTGACCATCGAGCTTTCCTCGACGTTCTCGGCCGCCATCAGGGAGACCTTGGCCGAGGACATCGCGAAGCCGAGGAAGGTGTGGATATTGGCCTCCATAAACTTCAGGGCCTCGGTGGTCTCCGGGAGCTTCTGCTGATCCAGCGTCTCCAGGATGTAGGGCGCGGTCTTGGTGAAGAGGATGTAGGAGGCGGCCCGGGAGCGGTTGTGGAGTTCGTCGCCCATCTGGATCGCCTGGGCCATAATATTCTTCAGGTCGATCCGTCCGGCCTTGCGGATGGCTTTCTGGTAGACCGGGCCCAGCACTCTCTCCATCCACTTCAGCCTCTCGATGACCTCGTCATCGTAAGCCCCCATCCGCAGGACCTTGCCGATCCCCTCGTTGAGGCTGTTGAAGGCCTTCTGGCCGGTGACCTCGTTCTCGGTCACGATCATCGGCATCGAGGGGCAGACGATCCCGGCCATCGGGCCCACCGTGTTATGATGGTGGCAGGGGTCGAACTCGATATCGCCCGAGGCGGCCAGCTCGGCGGCCTCCTCGGCGTTCCTGGCCAGGCCCTCGTAAACCAGGGCCCCCATCACGCCTCCCCGGACCGGGCCGCTCATCCGGTCCCAGGTGCAGGGGGGGCCGGAGTGGAGGATCATATTCTTCTTCATCCCGGGGACGCAGTCGATCGCCGGCTGGATATCGACCCAG
>PWXJ01000289.1 GCA_003561965.1 PVC group bacterium | reverse complement strand
CTTTCTCCTCGTCACTTCTCCCGTTTACCTGGAGAGTATGCGCGCCTTCGGTTACCAATCCCTGAGCCACCTGGCGGTGATCCTCACGGTTTACTTCACCGTCTCCTCCCGGGAAAGAGCCGGCCGGGCGGCGGCCGCCGCCGTTGCCGCCTTCTCCACCCTGGCCCTTTACGTCACCGCCCGCCCGGCAGCCGCTTTTCCCGTCCTCTTTTACCTGCTGGACTGGAAGAGATGCTGGAAGCGGTTGATTCTCTACCTGGCGGTCTTTGCCGCCCTGGTGACGGCGGCGGGTCTGGCGGAGGGGCGGTCCCTGACTTATCCCTGGAGGTATTTCACCTCGCCCGAGGAGCAGGCCGGCCTCTGGCCGGTGGAGGACGGCCGGGTGAACTGGCCCGATCTCTCCCGCCACCTTTCCACCAATCTCCGGCTGGCGGCGAATTATCTCCTCGGGATCGGCCGCCGTCCCTTTGCCGGCCGGGACAGCGCCTCCCGCCTCTTCAACCGGATTTACACACCCTTTCTCCTGCTCGGCCTGGTCGGGGTCTTGTTCCGGAAAGGAGAGGGGAGAAGGACTATCCTGATAATGATCTTCCTGTTTTTTCTCCTGCCGCTGGCTTCCCGGGAGATCCAGCCCCGCCGGATCCTGATCTCGATCTATCCCCTCTATCTGCTGATCGTTCTCGGGTTGAGTCCCCTTTTCCGCCTTTTTCACGCCCGCCGGCGGCTGTTAATCCTGGGCGCCCTCCCGGCCCTGCTGGCGGTCGGGGCCTGGGACGTACACGAGTTCCTATTCCGGGTCTCCCGGCCCCGGCTCAATTATACCCGTTCCGAATTGAAGACCGTCGCCCGATTCGTGGAAGAGAACTGGAGGGAGGTTTCCCATATCCGCTATTACAAGGAGATTGACGAGTTGATAATGGGCAACCCTTACTTTATACCCCGGCCGGAGAGGATATCCGGGGTGGCCAATATCTTTGCCGAAGAGAGGCGGGACCCCCGCCGGACACTGGAGATATTCTCATCCGCGGTGGGGGAGGACCTGATCTACCTCTATACCGATCCTCCGCTCCGGATCGCCCACGACTCATTCCGCTGGGCGGAGAGGGTCCTCGGTGACCTGGTTCGGCGAGGCTCAGTTTCGGGGACGGAGAATTTATTCTACCTACGGGCGGAGTTGAGCCGGATAGCTCCCAACCTCGTCTTCAGGGCCGATGAATTTATGCGATTCCGGATTCGGGGGAGGATCGTATCCCCCGGGGGAGCGGGGGAGAATATCGGTTGGACCTATCAATGGTCTATCCCGGAACTCTTCGACGGCGACCCGGCGACCTGTGTCCTGATAGACCCTCCCGGAGAGGGGGAACCGATCTCGATTGATTTCACTTTCGGCCAGCCGGCCGACAGCCCGGTCCGGAGTATTTCTTTCCGGGTCCCGGCGGATTGGCGCGAGCACTTTTTCTCCCGGGCTGATTTTTACGGTGGTCCCGACGGGGACGAATGGAAGCCGTTGGCGAGGTTTATGGTCACCCCGATTCCCGAAGGGGGTGAGTGGCTGAACTTCGAGTTTGACAATCCCCGGGCCTGGAATTTCTACCGGCTGGAGTTTCCGGCTGGGGAACCGGGCGTTTCCGGCGGCCGCCTGGCCCTGGCCGGGATCTGGTTGTTTGATCGGGTGGAGAGAGAGGTGAAAATCGAGGAGGTCCTCCTCGATTAAGTACTTTCCCCGGTACGGCGGGGCTCAGTGTTTCTTCCGGTAGCGCCGGATGGTCTTCAACTCCTGGGCGATCAGTTCCCGTGGGAGAAGGTGTAGTGATGGCCACCGAAGATCCAGATGAACTCCAGTCCCCGGGCTTTCAGGCGGCGGTCGAACTTCTGGAGATCGTACTGCTCGAAGGGCATCTCGCTGTAGACTACGAGCGCCGGGCGGTACTCCAGGGTCTCCCGCAGGGCCTCCCCGGTCTCAGTCTGGTTGAGGATCAGCAGCCGATGCTCGACCCCTTCCTCCCGGGCGATCGAGGAGAGGATCTGGATACCCAGCCGCTCGGTCTGGAAGTGGTCGAAGATGACAAAAAAGCACCTTCCGGGGCGGGGCGGTGGAGGGAGGACGTCGGCCGGCTTTCATTACGGGATTGGGGAGAAGTGCCGGCAACTCACTGGAGATAGCCTAACGACTGCAGCTGCCGGCGGAGGTCTTCTCCCGGGGCGGAGGCTTCTCCGGGGTCGAGTTCCAGGTACTCCCGGAGGATGCGGTGTTCTTCTAATATCTCCTCTGCCCGGGTGCGCATTAAGGCGGCGATCTCCGGTTCTTTATCTATCAAGTTAACCTGTTCGCGGGGATCATCATCAAGGTTAAACAGCCACTCTTCCTGTCCCTCCAGACCGGGTCGCCAGTTGCCGTTGCTCAATTGGTTTGAGAAGGAATAACCATCGGCCATTATTCTTATGGATTCCCGGGGCTCAGGCTCGTCGGGCAGATAGAAATCAAGCGCCTCACTCATAATCAGCGGATCGTAAGTTCCCCGGCCGGTAAGGAGGGTGAGGAAAGACTCTCCCTGGATGAGATGCTGGATGGGAATTTCCAGATATTCGAAGATAGTGGGAAGAAGATCCAATGTTCGGACATATCGCGAGACTCTTTTCCCGGCAAACTCTTGATCGGGAAATTGTATGATCAGGGGAACGTGGAGGTTCTCGACAAAGAGTCTCCAGTGCCGGTAACCGCCGTGTTCATAAAATTCCTCACCGTGGTCGGAAGTCAGGATGATCAGGGAATCTTCGAACACCTCCTCTTCTCGGAGGACATCGATAACCTGCTGAAAGATATGGTCGGAATAGAGAATATTCCCGTCGTACAGAGCGATCAGATGGTCGAGATGTGCCTGGTTTTCAAGATCGAAATCGTCCCAGAAACTCTCCTCGTCGATTGCCCCCCCTTCTCTCCTCTTTAAGTCGTCCCGGGTCAGGGGAAGCCCCGGCACGGGGTTCTCCAGGAAAGCCTGGTTGTAGTCAGGCGGCGCCTTGAGGTAGGGGTCGTGACACAGATAGTGATGAAGAAAAAGGAAAAGGGGCCGCTCTTCTTGCCGGCTGGATCTGATAATATCCCGGATGGCCGCGATCTCCCGCTCCGGCCGGTAATAGTCGATATGGAAGGCATAGAAAAAATCATCACGGTATGAATCGAAACCTCGGTCGAAACCGAACTGGGCGGAGACCGGTCCTCCTCCGTGGAGGCCGTGGGTTATCCAATCGTGTTCTTGAAGCAGTTCGGTCCAGGTGGGGATGGTCTCCGCCAGGGGGAATATACTCTCGTGAAATGTGTGAGGATTGCTTACCCGGTGGACTACCGGCATCAGAGAAGTGAAGATCGACATATGGCCGGGAGCGGTCACCGCTCCCTGGCTGATAGCGTTTTCGAAGAGGACGGCCCTCTCGGCGAACCGGTCAATGAAAGGAGTGGTCGGACGGTGATAACCATAGCAGCTCAGATGATCGGCCCGAAGGGTATCGATGGAAAAGAGGAGAATTAGAGGCGGGAAAGTATCCGGAGTCGTTGGCGTTTCCCCGGAGCAACCCGGCAGCAGCAGAACCACGACCACCAGGGTAGTGGAAATAGCTGGGATAATCTTTCCTTTCATAGTAATTATATTCCCTGGGCCTTATCGTTAATCCGTTTCAACACTGGTTATTAATATACCCTGCCCGGCAAGAGCGTCAAGCCGGGATTAGTAATATGGACCTGATATTGGTCAATCCTTACCCGGAAGGAGCCAGAGGCATCAATGAAGGCACGGTCGAGCCGCCGCTCGGGCTGGCCTATCTGGCTGCCGCCGCCCGCGATCGGGGCTTCGCGGTCGACCTGGTTGACGCCAACGCCCTCCGGGTCGGGACCGAACCGCTGGCTGAATACGCTATTTCCGTCAACCCCGCCGCCGTGGGGATATCGACCAACGTTGTTACCCATCCCGCCGGGATGGCCCTGGCTAATCGGCTTCGGGAATTGGGGTTCGCGGGCCGGATAGTTCTTGGAGGTCCCCAGCCCTCGGCCATCCCGGAGTATTGCCTGGATTCCGCCCCCGTCGATGCGGTCGTGATGGGCGAGGGGGAGGAGACCTTGGTTGAGATAATCGCCAACCTCGCGGCGCGCCGCCGGGAACCGTTCCGGGGGGTGAGGGGGTGTCTCTGGCGGGACGAGGCCGGGGCCGCGATCCGGGAAGCCTCCCGGCCCCTGACCAAAGACCTCGATTCGCTCCCCTTGCCCGCCTGGGATCTTCTCCCGCCCTTTGAATACTACAAGTCCCGGGCCCGCCGCCGGCCGATCGGGGCGGTGATCTGCAGCCGGGGGTGTCCCTACCAGTGCACTTACTGCAACAAGAGCATCTTCGGCAGCCGCTATCGCCGGTACTCGACTCCCCGGGTCCTGGAGGAGGTCGGTATCCTGGTCAAACACTTCGGGATCCGCCAGCTGGACATCCTCGACGATAACCTGACCCTGGATCTCGACTGGGCCAAGGAGCTCTTCCGGGGCCTGG
>PWXJ01000093.1 GCA_003561965.1 PVC group bacterium | reverse complement strand
CTATCTTCTGAACTTTCCCTCCGGCGGGACAAGCCCGCCGGGGGGGGTACTCTGTTAACGGGACCTGAGTAGTTACATCCGGTCTAATTATTCCTCGCGGGTTTTTATCCCGCGACTTGGCCGGTTGACTCGGTTGATCGCCGGGGAGCAGGTGTCCCCGGAAGTAAATCACACTGCTGTTGGGAAGCTTGATTGACAGCAAACTTTGAGATGTTAATATACAGTCAGAAAAACGAATTCATAATGAATTCAAGGGGAGGGAGAACTATGAAAGTCATAACTGTCCGCAGCGTTCCCGAAGATACCTATCTGGCGCTCAAGCGCTGGGCGAAGATCAATCGCCGCAGCCTTCAGGAGCAGGTGAAGTGTATCCTGGAGCGTGAGGTTCAATTGGTCGGGAAAAGCCCCGAACTGCAATGCCAAGACTGGAGAACCCGGCTGCGGGATCGGGACTGGGGTGATATTACGGCGGATATCCGCCGGGAGCGTGATCGATGATCGTTGTCGTCGATACCTCGGCCTTGCTCCGGCTCTTCATCCCCGACGGTCCGATACCGGACGGATTGACCCGCGCCCTCCGGGAGGCGGAGCGGGGGGAAGGTGGTCTGCTGGCCCCGGAGTTAATCCTGCCCGAAGCGGCCCAGGTCCTCCGCAAGAAACACCGGGAAGGGATTCTGTCCCGGGAGGAGATGGAGGAATTACTGGAGTGTATTCTCTCGCTGCCGATCAAGCTTTTCGGGCACCGGGCGCTGGTCCGGCGAGCCTCCGCGCTGGCCCGGGAAGAAAACCTGACCGTTTATGACTCCCTCTTCCTGTCCCTGGCCGAGGCAAAAAACGGACGGCTGATAACCGCCGATCGCGCCCTGGTAAGAACGGCGGAAAAACTGGAGTTGCTTTGATTCAGCTCACGGAATAAACTTCCCAGGAAAGCCGGTCCGGCCATTTAGGAAAGCTTTCCCGCCGCCAGGCCGGCCAGGGCGGCGGCGAGGCCGGCCAGGGCCAGCCAGTGGGACCAGACGACCAGGGGGGGAGAGTAGCTGATTTCCAGCGTCCGCTCCCGGTCCCCGCCGGGGACGGGGACGGCGAAGAACGGTCCGTTGGCCGGGATGACGGGGAGGGACTCCCCGTCGAGGGAGGCCCGGAGGAGGTTGGTGTGGAGGCGATTGACCACCAGGTAGCCGGGGGCCTGGGAGTGGAACCGGACCTGGAACCGGTTGGGGTTGTCCCCGGCGATCAGCTCGGCCCGGTCGCCGGGGAGCGGGCCGCCCGGGGGTAGGAGAGTCTCCGGCTCCTCTTCCAGCAGGACCAGCTCGCCCCGGAGGACCTCCGGCTGCCCGGTCACCGCCCTTCCCCAGCGCCCGAGGTCCTCGCCCATCGGGATCACCGCGGCCCGGCGGGCGATGAAGGCCGGGGGCAGGGCGGGGATCTCCCAGATATCGACCTCGTCGGAGTAGATCTTGCGCATCGGTCGCTCGGCGAAGCTGGCGGAGCGGTCCAGCACGCCGGGAGGAGAGAGGATATGCCGGGCCCCGGCCAGGCGGAAGAAGTTGAAGCCCCGCTCGAAGGCCCGGACGTGGGCGGCCTGGGAACTGCCGTAGGGGGAGCCCTCCGTGTGGGAGATCGGGTTGTCGCCGGTGTACCAGAGAGAGTAGCTGGAAGCCGGGGGGACGACCCGGAGGACGCTCTCCAGGAAGATCTGGTAGTTCAGGGTGTTCATCGAAACGCAGCCCCGCAGGTCGTGGAGACCGTGGGCGGAAGCGAAGTTGGGGGCGAGGACCCGGCCGACCCCGGTAATGGCGTCAGGCCCGCGCTCCCGGAGGAACCGGACGAAGGGAAGGGGTTCCCTCGGGACCGACTGCCGGGGGAGGCGGGGAGCGGATACGGAGTCGATGACCAGAAAGGCGGCCCCGCAAAGGACCAGCCCGGTGGCGGGCAGGACCCGCTGCCGGACCAGAGAGGGGATGAACTTCCAGAGAACGACGGCCAGGATGACGACCCCGGCGGCGACTGCCAGGGGTATCTTGTCGGTCAGCAGGTAGCGGTCGAAGTGGCTGCGGGGGATGTAGACGGCCAGCTCCGCCCAGACCGGGAGGAGAAAGAGCCAGGCCGCCCTTCTCCCGGTCCGGCGGGCCGCCAGGCAGAGAGAGGAAAAGAAGGCCACGATCAGGATGGCCGCGGAATAGTGCCAGAGCAGCATCCGGTCGGCCTCGGGGGAGAAGAAACCGGCGGTCAGGATCAGGCCCGCCAGGCCGGCCAGGAGCAGGCCGGAGAGGGCCGGCAGGATCAGCTTCCGGCTCCGGGAGCGCGGGGGGAGGAGGCCGAAAGCGGCCAGGCCGGTGAAGAAGATCACCCACCAGGCGGTCGGGAGAAGCCCGGGGGGGATGTCGGCCCAGCCGGCGACCAGGGCCGAGGGGAGGGCGGCGGCGACGACCGCGATGATCAGCGGATGAGAGGGGGAAGCGGCGATGACCAGGAGACCAACCAGGGCCGCCAGCAGGACCGGGGCGGCCAGCAGGTAGGAGCCGAAGGGCTCGGGGAGGGGGAAGTGGTGGTGACGGGTCGGGAACCAGCGGAGCGCCGCGAAGACGGTTGCCGCCAGCAGGCCGACGACCTCGAACTGCCTGGAGGAGAACGCCTCCCGGGCGGCCCGGAAGGTTCCGGCCAGGTACTGCCGGACCGGGCGGGCGAGGAGGCGCCAGAGGAGGATGGCTGACCCGGCCAGGAAGAGGAAGAGGAAGCCGTGGAAAAAGACGTAGCCCCGGAGCTGCCGGGCCTGCCACATCGCCCCGCTCTGCCGCCAGAAGACGACGGAGAGGACGAGGGCAATCAGGAGCAGCCCGGAGACGATCAAAGGGTTGGCCGGCCGGGGGGAATATTTTTTCCGGGGAGCCGGGACAGTTGGGGCCGGAGCCGGCGCGTTCGCCGATCCCGGGGAGAGGAGGCTGTCAAGACCGAGTCCGGCCAGGACGGCCAGGGCGAAGCTCCAGGTCGCCGCCGTCCAGCGGGGGGTCCAGGTCTGGTCGAAGAAGGGCAGGAGGCCGATCAGCTGGGCCGGGGACCAGCCGAAGTTCTTGGCCAGGATGAAGAGGAAGTAGAGACCGAAGACCAGCACCTCCCGCCGGTTCCGCCGGTTCCAGCGGGCGGCCGCCCCGGCCAGGACCAGGAGGCCGAAGCCGAAGTAGCCCCCGACCCAGTCCCAGAGCAGGTTGACCGTCCGGTAGGACCAGGGCCAGGGGGTCTGGCGGAGGCGGGGGAAGAAGGTGAAGATGAAATTGACCGCGGTCATCGGGGACTGCAGCCCCAGGGTCCCGCCCATAGGGTGGTAGGTCCAGACCTCATCGTGAAAGAGGAGGAAGAGGACAATTTGGGGCGCGGCGATCAGGCCGCTGAGGACGATCGCCCCCAGGCTGGAGAGGAAGACCGGGGTCTTCCGCCCCCGGGGGAGAGAGCAGAGGCGGGCCAGCCCGTAGACCAGGGCCAGGAGGAGGACGTAGAGCTGGATCTCCGGCTGGCCGGCGGTGTGGACCAGGGCCAGGGCGAGGGCCAGCCAGCAGGCCCGGGCCAGGCGGGGCCGGTCGAAGAAGGCCCGGACCGCCCAGAGCAGCAGCGGGGTCATCATCGCCACGTTGGAGACTTCCTCGTGGTTGGAATAGATGACCATAATGCTCCCCAGACCGAAGCCGACCGCGCCGAGCAGGGCCGACCCCCGGAACCGGCAGAGCGGCCGGAGGAAGAGGTAGGTGAAGACCCCGGCCAGGACCAGCCGGAGGAGGATGAAAAGATCGTATCCGGCCGGGAGGAAGAGATTGGCGATCATCTGGTAGGGGGAGTAGACCCGGTGGCAGTACTGCCCGACCAGGGGGATCCCCAGGTTCTGGTAGGGCATCACCAGGGGGATATGCCCGGCCTTCAGCGCCCGCCCGATCTGGAGGTTGACCGGCCACTCCAGGTAGGCCGGGTTGGCCAGGTCGACGTGCCAGCCGTGGCGGCCGTCGGGGTTCCCGGAGATGTCGGCATAACCGGTGGCCAGGCGGATCTCGGTGTCGGGAATCAGGAGGACCGGGTTCAGGGAGCGGCGGAGAAAGACCACGTTCCCGTAGGCCAGGACCACCATCCCCGCCACCAGGGCCGGGGGGAGTAGAAGCGATAGTTTCCGGGGAAATTTCATCAGCCGCAAATTGCGGTTACATCCGAATCTTAAGTATTAGCGTGGTCTTCCGCGATGAAAAAACCATCCGCGTTGTCACCGCGAGGAAGGGAGCGGCGGAGCCGTCCACGTTCACTCCCCGGTTTCTTTCACCCGGAAGAATTCCAGTCCGCCCAGGGAGAAGAAGGCGTAGTTACTTTCGTGGCCGTCCACGATCAGGAGGCGATAGTACCGGTAGGGGGTTTCGTTTGTAAAGAGCCATTCCCGCCACTCGCCGGCGGCCGGGACCCGGTCCTGGATCACGGCGGCGATATTCCGCCACTCCCCGCCGTCCGGGCGTCCCTGGAAGACGGCGGTTCGGAACGACTGCCGGGGGATGTCCCGCCGGG
>PWXJ01000234.1 GCA_003561965.1 PVC group bacterium | reverse complement strand
CTTCCCCGGCCAGGGCGACGATGGCGTTCCGGGCCAGGCCGATCCCGGTCGGGATCGGGATGGTGACGTGAGGGTTGGCGGCGGAGGCCCGGTTCCCGGGGAGGATTCCGATGGTGGTTCCCCCGGCCGCCTTCGCTCCCCGGCAGACCGCCTCCATCACCCCGCCCAGCCCCCCGCAGACCACGGTCAGGCCGCGTTCGGCCAGGCCCCGGCCGAGTTCCTCGGCCTGGCGGAGGATTGTCGGGGAGGCCCGGTTGCCGCCGATGACGCTGATCAGCATCGGACGTGGACTACTCGGATTCGACCGTCGAGGTGATCAGCCGGAGCCGTTCGACCTTGATCTTTTCTTCCCGGGAACCTTCGGTGGTCGGGACGTTGATCACGGCCGTGCCCCCGGCTTCGATCTTCCTGACCACTCCGACCCGGGTCCTGGCCCCGGTCTCCCACTCGACCAGGTCGCCGGCTTTGATATCTCTCGTCATCTTCTCCTCCTTTTCCGCCTCCCTAGCGGGAGGTTTTTCGGATGCCGATGTCAACACCCTGTCCAGTTCCAACGAATAGCGGATGTCGCCTTCCCCCCGGCGCCGTTCGCCGAGTTCCAGCCGGAGCGTTCCTTCCGGCCGGATAAAGGCGGCCAGCCTCTCCCCCCCCGGCTGGAAAACCACCGCGGCTTCCTCTCCATCGGCGTCAAGCACTACTGTCGGGGTCAGGCGGGAACGATTGATTTCTTCGATAATCTCCGCTTCCGGACCGGGCCCGCGCTTCCCGGACGGGGAGTTGAGGAGCAGGGCGGTGAAGGGGTTGTCGGCGGAGTGATAACCCATACTCTTCTCCCGCCGGATCACCTCGAAGTTCCCCCCGTGTTGATCGCCCCGGTCCCGGTTGAAGACGGCGGCCATCAGGACCGAGGTCTGCCGGTTTCTCAGGACCAGCAGGGTGTAGTCCCCGGGATCGGAGAGGCGGTCCTCCGCGGCCAGGTATTCCTCCGCTTCCCGTCCCCGGAGCAGAACCGTGGAGCGGGCGCAGGAGAGGGCCAGGAGGGCCGCGATGACCAGGATGCCGGCCGGAAAATTCTTCATTGCCGGACCGTTTACTTGAGCCAGCTCATCATCGAGCGGAGTTTCGCCCCCACCCTTTCGATCAGGTGGTCTCTCTGGAGCCGGGCCAGCGCGTTGAAGACCGGACGTCCGGCCCGGTTCTCGAGGATCCATTCCCGGGCGAACTCGCCCGACTGGATATCGGCCAGGATCTTCTTCATCGCCGCGCGGGTCTCGGCGGTGACGATCTTCTTCCCCCGGGTCAGGTCGCCGTATTCGGCGGTATTGCTGATCGAGTCGCGCATCGCGGCGATCCCGCCCCGGTTCATCAGGTCGGTGATCAGCTTCAACTCGTGGAGGCACTCGAAGTAGGCGATCTCCGGCTGGTAGCCGGCCTCGACCAGGGTCTCGAACCCGGCCCGGACCAGCTCGGTGCAGCCGCCGCAGAGGACCGCCTGCTCCCCGAAGAGGTCGGTCTCGGTCTCCTCGGCGAAGGTGGTCTCGATCACCCCGGCCCGGGTCCCGCCGATCCCCTTGGCGTGAGCCAGGGCCAGGTCCCTGGCCTTCCCGTCGGCTTCCTGGTAGACGGCGATCAGGCAGGGAACGCCGTGCCCCTCGACGAAGATGTCCCGGACCAGGTGTCCGGGACCCTTGGGGGCGACCATATAGACGTTGACCTCCGGCGGGGGGACGATCTGCCCGAAGTGGACGTTGAAGCCGTGGGAGAAGGCCAGGGCCTTACCCGCCTTCATCTCCGGCTCGACGCAGGAGAGGTAGAGGGCGGCCTGGACCTCGTCGGGGACCAGGATGTGGATGATGTCGGCGGCAGAGGCGGCGTCTTCGGCCAGCATCGGTTCGAAGCCGTTCTCTTTCGCCTTCTCGTAATTATCGGTCCCCGGCAGTTCGGAAACGATCACCTCGATCCCGCTGTCCCGGAGGTTCTGGGCCTGAGCGTGCCCCTGGCTCCCGTATCCGATGACGGCGATTTTCTTACCCTGGAGTATTCCCAGGTCCGCGTCCTGATCATAATACATTTTAACCATTGCTGTTTTCCTCCCGTGATTGGGGTGTTTCCGGTTCGAGGGGATAAGCTAACAGAGGCCGGCAATTAAATCAAGGTTTAGCCGGGTCAGTTTAGCCGGGTCAGTATTCAATGCCCGGCCGGGCCGGGGCGCCTTTCTTCCAGGGGTGGCGGATTTCGCGGATATCGCTGGCGTAATCTGCCCGGGAGAGAATAGTCGTCGGGCAGTTTCTCCCGGTCAGGACCAGGTCGATCTCCTCCGGGCAGCGGGAGATAAGTTGCTCGATCCGTTCGGGGGGGAGGAGCCGGAGGTCGAGGACGGGGTTGATCTCGTCGAGAATCAGAAGATCGGCCGATCTTTCCCCCAGGATCCGTTCCGCCTCGGCCATCCCGGCTTCGGCCTCCCGCCGGTCTTCTTTATCCGGGGAGCGGCCGAGGATGAACTCCGCCTTGCCGAAACTACTGACCCGGCAGTTATCGAACCGGGCCAGGGCGGTCAGCTCGCCCGAGGGCCGGTTCTTGAGAAACCGGATCAGTGCGACCTTTTTTCCCCGGCCCAGGGAACGGAGGGCGAGGCCGAGGGCGGCGGATGTTTTGCCCTGCCCGTCGCCGGTGTAGACGTGGATCATAGGAATAGAAGTCAGGAGTCAGAATTCAGAATTCAGAATGGCCGCCACCCCCCGATTCTGAATTCCCGATTTTAAACTTTTTCCTCTCCTCCCGGTAGAGATCTCCCCCGTAGGTGTCGAGGGCGACCAGGGCGGGAAAATCCCTGACTTCCAGCCGGCGGACCGCCTCCGGGCCGAGTTCGGGGTAGGCGGCGACCTCCGACTTCCCGACCGTCCGGGCCAGGAGAACCGCCGCCCCGCCGGTGGCGGCGAAATAGACCGCCCCCGCCGAGCGGATGGCTTCGGCGGTTTCGGGGGAGCGTTCACCCTTGCCGATCATCCCCTTGAGGCCGGCCCGGAGGAGGGGCGGGGTCAGGGGGTCCATCCTACCGGCGGTGGTCGGCCCGGCCGGTCCGATCACCGCCCCGGGCGGGGCCGGGGCGGGGCCGGTGTAGTAGATTACCTGCCCGCTCAGGTCGAAGGGAAGTTCTTCCCCTTTCCGGAGGCATTCCGCCAGCCGCCGGTGAGCGGCGTCCCGGGCGGTATAGACCGCTCCCCGGATCAAGACCCGGTTCCCGGCCCGGAGCCGGGAGATAACTTCCGGCGAAAGCGGCGTTGAAATAACGATCGGTTCACGCATAGCAAGGTACTACTGCCTACTGCCCACTGCCTACTGCCCATAATATTTCTCCCGCCCGGCCGGGGTCAAGCGGGAAACCCTGGCCGGTAACGGGGGGATGTGGTATTTTACATCTTTCGGCCGGATCTTATCCGGGCCGGATCAATTGAAAATCGCTTTTCGCCGCCGGGTCCGATGATCCTTTTTCTGATAATTTTCAACGGTATTTTTCTATCGGCTCATATCTACCTCTACCTCCACCTCCGGTCGGCGCTTCTCACGGGGAAGTCCCGGGGGGCGGCGGCGGCGGTGATGCTTCTGCTCTTCGGGGCCTTTCTCCTGGCCGGTCTGGGGCGGAGGTTTCTACCCTTCGACTTCAGCGCGGCCGCCTGGAGGTTCGGGGTCTGGTGGTTCGGTTTTCTCTTTTACGCGGTACTCCTCCTGCTCCTGGTCGATCTCGTCCGGGCGATTACCTGGACCGTCCGGCGGCTCAGTCCCGGACGCCGGGATACCGGGTTCCCGGCCCTCCGCCGCGAGGGCTTGCTGGCCGTCCTGCTGGGGGTGATCCTTCTGCTCTTTGTCGGGCACCTCAACGCCCGCCGGCCCCGGGTGGTCGAGCGGGAACTCCGGCTGGCCCCCTCCTGCGGCCCGGTGGAGAATATCGACCTGATGCTGGTATCCGATATCCACCTGGGGGCGATGGTCAACCGGCGGATTCTCCGCCGGGTGGTGGGGGAAGCTGAATCTCTCCGGCCCGACCTGATCGTCCTGGCCGGGGATATAATCGACCGCGACGCCCGGAGCCTGGAAGACCGGCGGGTGAGGGAACTCCTCGCCCGGTTCCAGGCGCCCCTGGGGGTCTATGCCGTGACCGGTAACCACGAGTTCATCACCGGGGTCGAAGAGGCGGTGGCCGGGCTCTCCCGGTTGGGGATAATCTTTCTCCGCGACCGGGCGGTAAAACTCGACGATAGTTTTTACCTGGTCGGGCGGGAGGATATCTCGGGTCCGCGCTGGGGGGGAGATTCGCTTCCCCTGGACGAGATCCTGGATGGGATCGAGCGCCGCTGCCCGGTGATCGTCGTCGATCACCAGCCGCGGCGGATCGAGGAGGCGGCGGCGGCGGGCGCGGACCTGGTCCTCTCCGGCCACACCCACCACGGGCAGTTATTTCCCATCAACCTGATCACCTCGTCCATCTACCCGGTAAGCTGGGGTTACGGGAGGATGGAAGAGACGAAAATCTACGTCAGCAGCGGGGCCGGGACCT
>PWXJ01000216.1 GCA_003561965.1 PVC group bacterium | reverse complement strand
GGCTTACAGCCGGGCCACAAAGCTACCGCCTTTAGGCGGTAGTAGTTTACTTAAGAGGAGAGAAAGTGCGAGTTATTATTTTTTTATCATAAACGGGAATAAGTCCACTTATCCTTAACGAAGCAGGTAATTTTTCTATAGTTTGAAGTGAATAAATATGTATTAATTATGGGAACTTGTTTTCTGCTCCTTAGCGCCTTGACGTCGTCAGCCCAGGTCATGGAGGAAGATTTTTTCTTTACCACCGCGATGTCCCGGTTTTTTGGGCTGGAAGAAGCCCTGCGATCTTCGTTGACGGTCGGTCAGGAATACGATGACAATATTCGGCTGGAGTCGAAGGAATTCCGCCAGGGAAGCTGGAAGGCATTGTTCATTCCCAGCCTGGCTCTCGATTTTTCCGGGGAACGGACATCGCTTCTGTTGAATTACCGGCCGACTCTGACTTATTACTATGAGGGTGAGGACGATCTTGATACCGACCATACCGCGGGTTTGAAATTCTACCATTCTTTTTCTCCCCGATATTGGGTCCGGATAGATAATCTCTTCTTGCGAAAGGAAACTCCCCAGGATATCCGGCGCCCGGCTATCCCCCAGGAGAGAAACGCCGATTATAATTTCAACCTCGTTCACTCCGCCGTCGGCAGCCAGGCGACGGAAAAGATAGTCTGGCAAGTCGAGTATGCCAACTGGCGGTTCAACTACGACGAATCGATGATGAAGAGATATTTCAACCGGACCAGTAATGTCGGGGAGGCCGGATCCCGCTACCAGTTCAACCCCAACCTGCGGCTGAACTGTTCGTATATTTACCGGCATACGGATTACGACCAGGCCAATACTGATTATCAATCCCATATCTTCCGTCTCGGATTCGACTACCGGGTCGTTCGGGGAGTAAGCGCCCGACTCTGGGGAGGGTACCAGAGCCGGCATTATCGGACCGGGCAGAATCTCACCGGACCCTACGTGGAGTTCAACATCGTGGTCGATCCGCACGACGATCTCAGATTGCGTTTTGCCTACTGGCACAGGATCGAGGATACTTACAAGATCACCCATCGTGGCGTATGGGAAAACGGGGTGGAATTCTCCGCTCGCTATACCCTGTTGCCCAAAGTCAACTTGACTCTGGATTACCTGGGTATATTTTTGTATTATCCTTCCAGCACGGACTCGTCAGGGGAGGTCTCCTCATCTAATGAAACCTTCTGGCGTCTGTCCACCGGGGTGGAATTCCAGGTACTGGAGAAGACAGCCCTGACATTGGGATACCGCCGGACTGACAACAGCAGCGATTCTCCGGGCGCCTCCTATCATCGTAACCAGGTTTATTTTCAAGCATCTCAATCGTTTTAACCGGGAAGGCTTTCCGGAATCGCCGAGTCCTTAAGGCAATCAAGAGCGGTCAGTCAAGCAGATCAAGATGAAGGAAGAAATCCACATTTTACATTACTGGGCGGTCATCCGGAGACGGTTGCTGTTGATCATTACGGTACCGGCTCTGGTGGTCGCCGGGGTGGTGCTCACCGTCTGGCGGCAGCCGGCCATCTACCGGGCCCAGACCCGGGTCCGGGTGGAGATGGAACAGCCCGAAATTATGATCCACCCCAGCCTCGCCTATATCAGTCCCTATGATACCCAGAGGTTTTACCGCACCCAGACGCAGATTATCCAGAGTGCCCCGGTCCTGGAAAAGGTGGTTCAGGACCTGGATCTGGGGCAGCGTTGGTTCTCCGGCCAGCCCGACGAGGAGGCCCGGGCCTTGGACCGCCTCCGGAGTAATCTTACGGTATCCCCAATTGAAGGTTCGACAATCATCAACGTGTTCTTTGAAGATCAGGACCCGGCCCTCACCGCCGAGGTGGCAAATTCGGTGGTGCGAAGTTTTGTCCTCCAGAGGAAACTGGCCCGGAGTCTTTTCCTCGACGAGGTAATCGAGAGTATGCGGAAGCAGCTCAATGACAACCGGTGGAAGCTGGAGGAGTCGGAGGCGGCTCTCCATAACTTCCAGATTGAAAAAGGCCTGACCTTTGTCCGGGACCGGCCCCTGGATGAGGAGAGCCTGGCCGAGATGAACGAGATCTATATCCGGGCCCGGACCAACCGGCTGGTCAAGGAAGTCCAGCTGGCAACCCTGGAAGATCTCTCCCCCGAAGAGCGGATCTCAGTCCTGGTTCTGATGACCGACAACCCGCATTTCCAGGAATTAAGGGCCCTGCTGGATAAGAATGAAGCCGATCTGGCCGCCCTGGAAGAGAAATTCCAGCCCCGCCATCCGGATATCCGGGAGTTGCAAGCCCGGGTCAACCGGATCCGGGAGCAGCTGGCCGAGCTGGCCGAGGGGATGGTGAACGGGATCAGGGCCGAATACCGCAAGGCCCTGCAGAAGGAGCAGGTTCTGGCCGAGGCCCTGGGAGAGACCAGGCTTGAGGACCAACTGATGGAGGAACACCGGTCCGAATACCTGCGCTTGAAGAGGCAGATTGAAGTCGACCAGGAGGTGGTGCTCACCACCCGGCGGCGGATGGAGGAAGCCGTAGTCGGGGAGAGCATTCCGAAGGTCCGGATCGAGGTGGTGGAGGAGGCGGCGGTTCCGGATTATCCGTTCCGGCCGAGAAAGTTCTTCACACTGGTTCTGGGGGCGATACTGGGGACTGCGGGGGGCGTCGCCCTGGCTTTCTTTATCTCCTATCTCAACCAGAAGCTGGTTTCGATCGAGGAGGTGGAGAGGCATCTGAAACTGCCGGTTCTCTCCCTGATCCCCCGGAACACTCCTTCGCTGGCCGCCGAGCCGGGGAACTATTCCGCCCGGGAACCATACCGGATGCTTAGAGCGGCGATTCAGAGCAGAGCCCGGCGGGAAGAGATTAAAACAATTATGGTAACCAGTGCCGCCGCCGGGGAAGGCAAGAGTACCAACGTCGCGAATCTGGCGGTCTGTATGGCCAAGCTGGGAGACCGGGTTCTCCTGATCGACGGCGACTGTCGCCGTCCGACCATAGACAGGATTTTCGGGCTGAACCGTGAGGCCGGATTGGTCGATCTTCTGTCCGGGGAGAAGGGCCTGGAAGAAGTAATCCAGGAAGTCGAGTCGGTTCCGGGGCTGGACGTGATTACCAGCGGGGGAGACTGCGAGCGAGGGGTCTCCCTGCTCAACTCCAGCGACCTGGACGAGGTGATCCTCCGGGTCCGGAGCGACTACCAGCTGGTACTTTTCGATTCTCCGCTGGTTCTGGGCGTCAGCGACACCCTCTACCTCGGGGGGGCCGTGGACGCCGTTATCCTGGTCGTGGAACATAACCGCCATTCCCGCGCGGTGGTGCTCCAGGCCAAAAAGCAGCTGGAATCCGCCGGGGCCCGGCTTATCGGGGTAATATTCAATAACATATCCCCCCGGGAAATCCGCTATTACGCCCATTATTATTATCTGGGCAGGAAATAGGGGTCTGAACGTTTACGGGAAAAACCATCGAGAAGCGGGATGGAATAATGAAATTCAGGGCGGGTATAGTGTTATCTTTAATGGCGGGCCTGGTCGGGTCTCCCGGTCTGGCCCAGCCTCCCGATTATGTTCTCCAACCCCAGGACGCCGTCGAGATCTCTGTCTGGAGACATCCGGATCTGGACACAGACGTCGAGATTGACCAGCACGGCTATGTTTCCCTTCCCCTTGTGGGGAAGGTGAAGGCGGCGGGGATGACCCTCCGGGAACTGGAGTCCGAGCTGACCCGGCTCTGGGGGGAGGATTACATCAAGGAGCCTTATGTCCGGGTCAACCTTCGGGAGAAGCGGTTCTTTGTTTTCGGCGAGGTCAGGGAGCCGGGGGCTTACGAGATGATGGGGAACGTCACCGCGCTCAGGGCGATCTCGATGGCCGGGGGCTTCACTCCTTACGCGGCGAAACGGACAATCTACATCTTAAGGGATAAACCGAGCGGGCTGGAAAGCATAGAGGTGGATTTCTCCGCCATTCAGAGGGGCCGGGCCGAGGATGTTGAGATTCAGCCCGGAGACGTGGTGACCGTCCGCCAGAGTTTCTTCTGATCCGGTCTGCGGCAGGGCTTCCGCCCGGGTTACCGGTCAGTTCGCGCCGAAAACCTCGATTTCGTTGACCCCGCCGCCGCGGTTGTAAAAGCCCTCGACGTTAAAGCGGATGTAGCGGGCGCTGAACCCCTCGGCCGGGACCGATACCCACAGGGGGTTGGGAGAAAATTCCTCCCGGCCCCAACCCACCTCGAAGTAATCCAGCCCGTCGGCCGACACCTCGATTGACCAGTCGGTGGTCGCCCGGTCGTTGAACTGGCGGTTGTGGGTGTTGAGCCAGCGGATCTGGGATAGATCGTAAACTTCTTCCAGGTCAATCTCCACCCATCCGGTAGAGGCTTCGGGCAGCAACCAGAAGTCGATATTCTGCTCGGTCACGCTTCCGTCCACCACCTTTTCCGGACCGTGGGCGGAATTATAGGAGCCCGAAGCCGTTGCCGGTTTTCCGGCGGCCAGGTTCTCCTCAACCACCCTTTTGTCGGCATAAACTTCGATCTCGTTGACCCCGCCG
>PWXJ01000220.1 GCA_003561965.1 PVC group bacterium | reverse complement strand
GGCTGGGGGGGAGAACCCGAAGGCCTTCCCCCCAGGCTCCGGGAGGCGACGGCCGCCCTCGCCGGGGGGAAGACCGCCCTCCCCCCGGGACTCCCCGACCGGATCCTGACCCTGGCCGAAGAGCTCCCCCGGCGGGGGGAGAAGACCTTCGACACCGTCTGGCTGCTCCGGGAGAGGGAAGAGGAGCCGCTTTTGGTCCGGAAACTCCTGGCCGCGCTGGAGGAAACGGGGACCGATATCCTCCCCCGACCAGAGCCCGGCCCCCCGGACCGCGAGAAAGATCTGGCCGCCGCCTTCCGGAAATTGGAGGAGGAAGAAAACTTCACCCCCGCCGGCGACGGGTCGCTGCTGAGGATCCTCGGCGGCTCCCCCTTCGAGGCCGCCGAGGCCCTGGCCGCCTGGCTGGCGGAGAACGGCGCCGGGGAGGAAGTGGTGATCGCCGGACAGCGGATCCGGACCGAGCTGGAGGCGGCCTTCCTCCGCTATCACCTCCCCCGGATCGGGGCGGGGACCGTCTCCCGCTGCCGCGCCGCCCTCCAGATCCTTCCCCTGGCCCTGGGCCTCCAGTGGGGACCGCTCGACCCCGAACGCCTCCTCCAGTTCCTCCAGCTCCCCCTCTCCCCCATCCCCCGCGCCGCCGGCCGGAGGCTGGCCCGGGCGGTGGCCGAAGCCCCGGGGATCGGCGGACCGCGCTGGCTGAAGGCCGTCGAGGACTGTCTCGAAAAGGCGGGGGCGGGGGACTCCATCCCCCGGGAGACCCTGGAGGAGCGCTTCCGGGACTGGCTCCCCGACCCGGGCCGCCTGATCCCGCCCGGGGAACCGATCGCGAAGGACCGCCTGGCCGGGCTCTGCCGGAGGTTCGCCGCCTGGGTCCGGGGGCTGGAGGAACTGGAGCGGAAGAAGAGGGAGTCCGACCCCTCGGCCTCCCCCTGGACCGGGCCCGGCGCCGAACGGCGCGCGATTCTGCGGGCGGCGGCCGAACAGGCCGGGGCCCTGACCCGGCTCCTGGAAAAGCAGCCCGGGAAGACCGTCCCCCAACTCGAGGCCGCCCGGCTGGTCGCGCTGGCCGCCGGGGCCGGGGTGGAGACCGGCCGGGAGAAGCCGGAGGCCGGCGGGGCCCGGACAGTCTCATCCCCGGCCGCCCTCCTCGGCCCGGCCGGAACCGTGATCTGGTGGGACTTCACCGGGGAGGGGGCGGAACATCTCCCCCCGCCCCTCTTCACCGCGAAGGAAGAGGAGGACCTCCGGGCCGCGGGGATCGAGATCCCCTCCCGGAAGGACCGGGCCCTGGAGCTCTCCCGGCCCTGGATACGTCCGTTCCGTTATGGCCGGAGGCTGATCCTGGTCTCCCACCGCCTGGAGAAGGGCGACCCGGCCGGCGACCACCCCCTCTGGAATCGGCTGACGGCCGGCTGGAAGGACCCGGAGAAGAACCGCCTGACCGTCCCCGCCCGCTTCCCCGATGACCGTTTCCCGGTGAAGACCGGGCCGCTCGAACCCCTCGAACTCCCCCGGCCGCGACGCCTCTGGAATCTGAAAGGCCTCTCCGCCGAACCGCGGGAGCCGGAGTCGGCCACCTCGCTGGAGAAGCTCGTCCTCTGTCCCCTGCGGTACGTCCTGGAATACCAGGCGAAGCTCAAACCCGCCGAGGCGCTCGCCCTCAAGTCCGGCCCCCTGGCCCTGGGCAACGTCGCCCACCGGGCGGTCCAGGAGTTCCTCGGCGGGGCCGCCGGGGAGATCGGCCGGGTCCTGGATAAAGTCCTTGCCGAGGAAGGGGCGGTCTTCCTCCTCCCCGGGCGGGAGGCGGACCTGGCCCTGCTGAGACTGGAGATCGAAGGCGCCGCGAAAAAACTCTCCGGCCTGCTCGAGGAGCACGGGCTGAAGGTGCTCGGCTTCGAAGAGGTACTGGAGGGGGAGACCGAGCTGGGCCGGGTCCGGGGGCGGCTCGACGTCTACCTGGAGGAGAAGGGCGGGGGAAAGCAGATCCTCGACCTGAAGTACTCGCTGCGGAAATCGGCGAAATACCGGGATCTGCTGGCGGAGGGCGCGGCCGTCCAGCTGGCGGTCTACCGCCGGATGGCCGGGGGTTCCGCCGGGGCCGCCTACTTCAGCCTCCGGGACGGGGTCCTCCTGCCCGCCGTCCCCGCCTTCCCCGGGTTCGGGACCCCGGTCCCCGGGCCGCACCTCGACGAGATCTGGGAGGAACTGGCGGCGACCGTCCGGTCAGTCCGGGAAGAGCAGCTGGGAAAAGGCGTCTGCGCGGCCGGGGGGATCGTCCCCGAAGACCCCGGGGATACGGGGGGACTCTTCGCCGCCCGCTCCCCGGAATGCGGGTACTGCGACTACCGGGCCCTCTGCGGCTTTCTCTGGCAGCCGGAGGGTCAATCGGAGGACTGGAAGAAATCAAAAAAGAAACGAAAATCAAGCTGATCCGGGCCTCGGCCGGGACCGGGAAGACCTACTCCCTGACCGAAGAGCTGTACAACCGGCTCCAGGACGATTCCCTGGAACCGGAACGCGTTATCGCCGTCACCTTCACCCGGGCCGCCGCCGGGGAACTCCGGGAGCGGGTCCGCTCCCGGCTCTTCGAAGCGAAGATGCCCGATCAGGCCCGCCGGGTGGAAGCGGCCCTGATCGGGACCGTCCACTCGGTCTGCGAGCGGATCCTCAAGCGGTTCGCCTTCGAGGCCGGGGTCTCCCCCGAGATCCAGACCCTCCCGGAAGAGGAGGCGGCCGCCAGCTTCAGGGTCTCCCTCTCCGGCGCGCTGAACCGGGAGGAACTCGCCGGACTGGCGGGGATAATCCTCCGGCTGAGCATAAGAGACTGGACGGATATTCCCCGGCGGATCGCCGACAAGGCCCGCTCCAACGGGATCGGCCCGGAAGAACTGCGGGCGATGGCCGGGCGGGCGGAGGAGGCCTTCCTCCGGCACTTCCCCCCGCCGGCGGGGGTTGGCGCCGGCGAGGCCGACCGGGCCCTGGCAGCGGCCCTCGACACCGCCATCCGGGACCTCGACGCGATTGTCGCGTCGGGGAAGGACAAGTTCAATAAAACCCGCGATTATCTCGAGTTGTTGCGCCAGGTCCGCCGGCGGTTGGAAGACCTGACCTGGAGCGAACGGGCCAAGCTCTCCTCCGAATCGCCGGCGAAAAAGTCTACTGAGGCCGCCGAACCGGTGATCGCCGCGGCGAACGAGCAGTTCGCCCACCCCCGCCTGAGGGAGGACGTCGGGGCCTTCATCCGGGCCGTCTACTCGGTTGCCGCGGACGCCCTGGAGAGCTACGACGCCTGGAAGCGCGACCGGGGCTACATCGACTTCACCGATATGGAGGCCAAGACTCTCGCCCTCCTGGAGAACCGGGCGGTCGCCGAGGCCCTGGCCGGGGAGTTCGAACTCCTGATGGTTGACGAGTTCCAGGACACCTCCCCCCTCCAGCTCGCCCTCTTCCAGCGCCTGGGGGAGATCGCCGGGACCATCATCTGGGTCGGCGACCGCAAACAGTCGATCTACAAGTTCCGGGACTGCGACCCCGAGCTGATGGAGCGGGCCTACCTGGCCCTGGAGAAGACCGCCGAAGAGGAGGACCTCGCCGACTGCTACCGGTCGCGGAAACCCCTGGTCGACTTCTGCTCCGCCGTCTTCGCCGACACCTTCACCAACATCGGCTACAGCAATAAGGAGTTCACCCTCGGCGCGCCGCGGGGGGAACCGGCAGGCCTCCCGCCCCCGGTGGAGGTCTGGTCGCTGGAGAGCACGAACCAGGACGGCGACAACTCGCTGATCGCCGAGGGGATCCGGCAGCTGCTCGACCCCGGGGGCGGAATCACCGTCGTCGACAAGGCCTCGAAGGAATTACGCCCGGTCCGGCCCGGGGACATCTCAGTCCTCCGGGCCACCAACGGAAAGTGCTCCGCCGCCGCCGCCGCCCTCAACCGGATCGGGATCAGGACTTCGACCGCCGAGTCCGGCCTGGTCGATACCCGCGAGGCGGTCTACGTCCTCTCCGCCCTCGAGGTCGTCCTCGACCGGCGGGCGGCCCTCCCCGCCCTGCTGGTCCGCCGCCTCTCCGGAACCGGGGACGCCGAGGCGGATATCGGGGACCGGATCGGGCGGCTCGGCGACGGCGCGCCGGACGAGGAACCCTGGGCCGGCGACCCCGTCCTCGACGGCCTGCGGGCCCTCTCGGAAGAGATGGCCGTCCGCTCGCCCTCGGAGATGCTCGACCTGGCGATCGAGAGGAGCCGGGCCCGCGAGGTCTGCCTCCGCTGGCCGCGCGCCGAGCTGGCCCTGGCCAACATCGAGATGCTCCGGATGTACGCCGCCCGCTACGAGGATAACTGCCGCTTCCGGCAGACCGGGGCGACCACCCTCGGCCTCATCCTCTACCTCCGCGACCTTCCCGCCCCGCGGAAGGACGAAAAGAACGGCCTCCAGTCGGCCGAGGAGTTCGAGGACGCGGTCACCGTCAGCACCTACCACCGGGCCAAGGGGCGGGAGTGGCCGGTGGTCGTCCTCGGCGACCTCGACCGGACGCCTCGGAAGGGTCCCCAGTGCCTCG
>PWXJ01000123.1 GCA_003561965.1 PVC group bacterium | reverse complement strand
TCATCCCGGCGGCGATTCCCAGGGCGGCGGCCTCGGAGAGGGCCACCCCGATGAAGACCACCCGCTTGAGGATAACGTAAACCCCCAGGGCCGAGCAGACCGCCGCGATCAGCACCCCGACCATCATCGACCAGGGGAAGAGTTCGAAGAGTATCCGCAGGTTTTCCATCAGAACCTCGCCTCCGCGGTCGGGACCATCCTGGCCCGGCCCTCCCGGACCAGGCAGACCTCCCCGGCCATCTCCTCGATCCGGCCCAGGCCGTGGTGGACCAGGAGGACCGTGCGTCCCCGGTCCCGGGCGGCCGACCAGAGGATATCCATCACCGCCCGCTGGGTGTTGTGGTCGAGTTCGGTGGTCGGCTCGTCCATAATCAGCACATCCGGCGCGCCGGCCAGGGCCCGGGCGATCAGGACCTTCTGGCGCATCCCCCCGGAGAGCTGGTGGAAGGTCTTGTTCTCGTGATCGGCCAGGCCGAAGTCGGCTAAAAGCCGGCGGGCCTCTTCCCGGCAGGTTTCCTTGTCGCCCCGGCCGTGCCATCTCATCCGGTGGTAGGCCCCCATCAAAACTATCTCCAGGGCCGAGACCGGGTAGAGGGGGTCGATGGACTTCAACTGGGAGACGTAGCCGGGCGGCCGTTCGGCGAAGGGGGCCCGGATGCTGCCGCCCAGCGGCGGGATCAGCCCGAGGATGGCCCGGAGCAGGGTGGTCTTCCCCGCCCCGTTGGGCCCGACGAAGGGGAGGAAGACCCCCCGGGGGACGTCGAGGTTGACGTCCTCGAGGACGGGGTCGCCGTCGTAGCCCACCGCCACCCCCCGGCAGGCGATCAGGGGGTCTTCCGGGCGCCCGTCGACTGCGGGATTGGAATCGGTTGTCATATTAAACTCCGGGTTCCGGCCGGCGGGGCCGGAGTCCGTCCGGCCCCGCCGCCCGATTGGTTGTTATTATTCCGCGAAAGCGGCCACGATCGAATCCATCAGCCGGAAATAGGCGTCGGCCGCGACGTCCGTGGCGAAAGTGTTGGCCGTCGCCACCCGGGCCCCGGTCTCCCGGGCCACGAACTCGGCCGGGCGCAGGGGATAGAAGGGCTCCTTGAGGATCAGCGAGATCTCGCGGGCCCGGACCAGGTCGATCACTCGGGCCAGGTGGGCCGGGCTGGGCGGGATCCCCGGCAGGGGCTCGAGTTCACCGGCCACGGTCAGGTCGAAGCGTCCGGCGAAGTAGCTCCAGCTCTTGTGAAAGGTGATGATCGGCTTGCCCTTCCAGGACCGCATCGCGCCGCGCCAGCCGCCGAGGTCGTCCAGGGCCTCCTCCGCCTCGAGCAGTTCCCAGAACCTGCCCTCGGCTTCGGCCGCCCAGAGGCGTTCGCCGCCGAGCCGTTCGACCAGGCCGGCCCCGAACATCTCCCGGTCGAGCCGGGCCAGGAAGTCCTTGAGGCCCGCCCGGTAAGTCTCGGCGTGGGCCGGATCGAGGTCGATCAGCCGCTCGGCCAGCGCGATCGCCACCGCCCGGGCGCAGTAGGGGTCGATCATATAGTGCGGGTTGCCCGAGGGGTGGACGTCGCCCATCGCCCGGGTGACGGTGGCGTCGGGGACTTCCAGCACGTAGGGGACGTAATTCGCCGCGTCGAAATGCCCGCGCTGCCCCACCCGGATCGAACGGTTGCGGGACCCGTCGATGATGACCGGCTCCCAGCCGATCTCCAGGTCCAGACCCATCCGGATCCAGAGGTCGGCGTTCCGGGCCATCACCATATAGGTCGGCCGGGCGTTGAGGAAGTGGGGGTCTTCCTGTCCGGTGGTTATCGAACGGACGGCGGCCCGTTCGCCGGCGATGGCCGAGGCCAGCGAACCCAGCTCCGGCGTGGTGGCCACGATGTTGAGCGGCCGGGCGAAGGTTGAGCCGCTGAAAATCAGGGCGGCGGTTCCGATCCAGGCCAGCAGTTTAATTGTTCTTTTCATCGTTCTTACTCCTTTTGATTCTGTCGGTTTATCTCAGCGGTTGAGGGCTGCTCAGAAACGGTGCGCCGGGTGGGAGCCGAGGGAAAAGACCGCCTGGAGGAAGACCTCGCTGACGCTCTCCTTTCCCTCGTCGGTGTCGTAGCGGCCGTGGTTGCCCTGGAGGCGGAGCCGGGAGAACTCGGTCAGGGTCCAGTCGAGCATCGCCGAGGCCCGCCAGCTGGGGTCGAACTTCTCCTCGGCTCCGGAGGGTTTCTTCTCCCGGTTGGTCAGCCCGAGCGCTTCTCCCCGGACCCCGAACCGCCAGCGGGGCGCGAAGCCGTAAACCGCCTGGAGGTAGAGGCCGTCCTGCTCCTTGACCAGGTTGTTCCCCAGCAGATGGTGCCGTCCGGGGTTGTTGTGGGCCTTGAGTTCGATCTCGGCGCGGCGGCCCATATATCCGCCCTCGAGGGTAAAGGCCCCCTGGCCGTAGGCCCGGGGCGGGGTATACCTGTAGACGAAGTCGGCGCCGTAGATCCACTGGTGCCCGTCCAGGTAGTGGCTGCCCGGGTCGTAATGCCCCTCGGGGCCGAGGTGCTCCTCCTGCCGGACACCGCGGCCGGCGAATAACCCGGCCTGGATGGCGTGGTTGCCGGCGAGGTTGGGGGAGGCCTTGAGCCAGCCGAGAAAGAGTCGCGGCCCGTCGCGCTCCGGCAGCGGGCCGTCGCCGTGGTACTCAAAGGCGATCTCGTTATCCCCCTGGAGGACTTCCAGTCCGGCCAGCAAAAAGAACGGCGCCGGGGTCAGCCAGGAGAGCTGGGCCCCGATCTCGTTGAGGCCGTGGTCGCCGAGCAGGACCCGGTAGATCAGGGTCTGGTCGGTGAAGTTCCACTCGTGGGCGTGCTGGGCGTTGAGCCGGCTGAAGTCGCTGAAGAACTTCCCCAGCTTGACCTGGAGCCCCCAGGGGAGGGAGGTGGTCAGGACCGCCGCTTCCTCCAGCTCGGCCCCGTGGGTATCCACCGCGACGATCGCCCAGCCCTTGAAGTAGGGGTCGACGTCGGCCTCGAACATCAGCTCGAGATGCCGGAGGTTGAATCCCTTCTCGAAGCCGTGGTCGTGATGTTGATGGTGGCCGCAGTCCTGATGCGCGTGGCCGAAGCCCCGGAGTTCCTCCAGGACGTGGTCCAGTTCCTCGTCGCCGCTGTGCCAGTAGCCGACGGTATCGATGACCACCGAGATGTTGGGGTTGAAGCTGACCACCGGCCTATCGCTCCTACCTCCGGCGTCCTGGCCGGGGGCGGAACGGGCGGCGAGGAGGGAGAGAGCGCAGCCGAACAGTACTATAATCCTGATTTTCAATGGACGTCTCCTTATTTTCCGTCAACCGGTCGTCCGGCCGCCGGGAAGAGCCCGAAGCGGCGGACGCCCGCAGGTTTTAAACCGCGGACAGTTGACGGGAAGGAGGCGCCCGGGAGAGGTGGAGGGAGGGACCCGGCCCGGGATGGGGACGGGCGGTGAAGTAAACCGGACGTTCGGGGAGAAGGCGGTCGTCCGCCGAGACGGAGACCGTTGGGGCAGTCTCCAGCGGGAGGGCCTTGATGACGCAGAGCCGGCAGTCGCCGGGGTCGTGGGCCGGTTTGTTGTCGCCCCGGTCCCCGTCTTCTCCCGGCGGAGGACAGGCCGCCGGCCGGGAGTGGGAACAGTTCCCGGAGGGGAGATGGAGGTGGAGGGCCTCGTGGGCCGCGGGCAGAAACCAGACCCCGGCCAGGAAGATTCCCAGGAGCAGCCAGCCCCCGGTCCGGCGGCGATTATGGGTTCTCGCTGTCATAATCGCTGAACAATATGCTCGATCCAATCCGAAGACGGCGCTTGAAACGGGGTGCGTAACTGGACCAACCAAAATTTCTTTGAAGGATAAAATGGGGCTACAAAAACCCTAAAACTTTCCGAAAATATGCGTAATTTTCTGTATATCAACTAATTATCGTGGTCCGGCCCCTTGTTAAGGCTTGCGATCTCTTCCCGTAGCACCGCGGCCGAGTTCTTCAGCGCCGCCAGTTCCTTCTCCGGGAGGGGGCTCTCGATGATCCGGGCCGCCCCGGACTCGTTGACCAGGCAGGGGAGGCTGAGGCAGACCCCCTCCAGGCCGTACTCCCCCTCCAGGGGGACGGAGACGGTGAGGACGCTGTTCCGGTTGCGGAGGACCGCCTCGGCGATCCGGACCAGGGCCAGCCCGACCGCGAAATAGGTGGCGCCCTTGTAGTCGATGACGTGGTAGGCGGAGTTCCGGACGGTCTCCTCGATCTCCCGGCGTTGGCGCTCCCAGTCGTTACACTTTCCGCAGACCGGGCAGTAGTCGTCAATCCTCGTCCCGGCCAGGTGGGTGAGCGACCAGGCGGCGAACTCGCTGTCCCCGTGTTCGCCCAGGACGTAGGCGTGGACGTTGCGGGGGTCGACCCCGCAGTGCTTGCTGAGGAGGTAGCGGAAGCGGGCGCTGTCGAGGACGGTGCCCGAGCCGATCACCCGGCCCAGACCCCCGCCGGCCTTCTTTGCCGCGACCCAGGTCAGGACGTCCACCGGGTTGGAGACGACAACGGTCACCCCGGAAAAGCCCGAGGCTTCGATCTCGGCGACGATCTCCTCGATGATCCGGGCGTTCCTCTTCAGGAGGTCGAGGCGAGACTCCCCCGGCTTCTGCCGGGCCCCGGCGGTGATTACGGTCAGGCGGGCGTCGCCGCAGTCGGGGTAGTCCCCGGCCCGGATCTCGGCCGGGGGGAAGAAGGGCAGCCCGTGGGCCAGGTCGAGGGCCTGCCCTTCGGCCAGCCGCCGGTCGCGGTCGATCAGGACGATCTCCTCGGCCGGCCCGCTCTGGGCCAGGGCGTAGGCGAAGGTCGAGCCGACCGAACCGGCCCCGACGATCGCCACCTTTCTCGGTTTCCAGGGTTCTCTTTTCATCACCAACCGTGCTCGGTCTCCGGAGCGAGGATGATAATACAAATTCCGGGGAGACAATACTTAATTCGGAATAAGTATTGTCTCCCCGGAATCGCGCTACCGGGTGACCGGGATGTCCCAGGGGGCGCCGAAATAGATCCGGGTCAGGTCCCGGACGGCCCAGAGGCCCGAGGAGTGGCGGAAGATCCCGATCCGGTCCGGTCCGCCGCCGTAAAAGGCCGGTCGGGGCTGGTCGAATTCGGTGCCGAAATAGCCCCGGGTGACCCCGCGGACCGCCCAGAGGCCGGTCGAGGGCCGGAAGACCGCCGGGGACCAGGCGCCGTCCCCGTCATAGTCCCCGGGGACCGGCCGGTCGAGCTGCGTTCCGAAGTAGATCCGGGTCAGGTTTCGGATCGCCCAGAGGCCGGAGCCGTCCCGGAAGATCCCGATCCCGGCGGCCGCGCCGCCGGTGTAGTAGCCGGGGACCGGGGTGTCGCCGGAAGTGCCGAAGTAAACCCGGGTGAGGTTGCGTATCGCCCAGAGGCCGGAACCATCCCGGAAGATCGCGATCTCGGTAGTCCCGTCGCCCGTGTAATCCCCGGGAACGGGTTTGTCGCCATGAGTTCCGAAGTAAACCCGCGGGCCTCCCCGGACCGCCCAGAGCCCGGAGCTTTCCCGGAAGATCGCGATCTCGGTCGTCCCGTCGCCGGTGTAATCCCCGGGGACCGGGGTGTCTCCGAAGGTTCCGAAGTAAACCCGGGTGAGGTTCCGGACCGCCCAGAGGCCGGTGTCGGGCCGGAAGATCGCGATGTCGGACCTCTCGTCGCCGGAGTAATCGTAGATCCAGGGCGCGGCCGCCCGGCCCCAAAGGGCGATCCTCAGGGCTTCCTGTCCCCCGGCCGTCTCGAAGTCTTGCCCCCCGACGTAGAGGTTGCCGGCCGGGTCGAGGGCCAGGGCTTCCACGGTGGGGAAATCTCCGCCCGCAACCCCCTCGCCGAGCGGCGACCAGGAACTCCCGTCCCAGCGGGTCACCCGGTTCACTGTCTGTCCCCCGGATTCTTCAAAAGATCCACCCGCGTAGAGGGTCCCCGTTCCGCCGGAGACCAGCGCCAGAACGGGCCCATTCATTCCATCACCAACCGGCCCCCAGCTTGGGGCCCATTCGTCCCAGACCGCGACATAATTGGCATCTTTCTCCCCGGTCCGGGTAAACCAACCCCCCGCGTAGAGTTCTCCGTCCGAGTCAAGGGCCAGGGCACTGACGGAGTTGTTGAAGTCGTCTCCCACCGGAGACCAGGAATTGTCTTCCCAACGGGCGACACCCCCCGGTCCTCCGGGGAATCCCCAACCCGCGTAGAGGTTGTCCCCGCCGTCATGGACCAGGGCCCAGACGGTGCCGTTCACTCCATCCGCGAGAGGGTGCCAGGTCTGTCCATCCCAGCGGGCGACATTATTGGCTTCCACATCTCCGGCCTCGGTGAACTTCCCGCCGGCGTAGAGGTTGCCTGCGGGGTCGAAGACCAGGGTTTGAACTCCATGCAGGGGCCCTAAATCCATCCCGTCGCCGAGCGGGTGCCAGGTATCCCCGTCCCATAGCGCGATATGCTGGGCGTCCACGCCGCCGGCCTTCCGGAAGTCTCCCCCGGCATAGAGATTATCCCCGTCGTGGGCCAGGGCGCGAACCGGGTAGTCCATCCCCGAAGCCAGCGGCGACCAGGATTGGCCGTCCCACTTGGCGATATAGTTAACCGTCTCCCCGCCGGCCTGGACAAACTGCCCGCCGGCGTAGAGGTTGCCCGCGGGGTCGCAGACCAGCGCATTAACGGTACCGTCCATCCCGGTCCCCAGGGCGGACCACTCTTCGGCCGTGAGCGGGGCGGCGGAGAGGAGGCAAGCCGTGAGGACGGCGGAAAAAGTCAGGATTGTCTTCGGGGTTATCGCGGCCGTTATCATAATTTTATCCCGGAGTTAAGGTTTGAACGAAAATTTCGAACAGGATGTTGAGAAACACCCGATTATTTTAGTAAAGATATTTCTCCCGGTCAAATTTTTTCCCGAGCCTGTCCCGGCGGATGGTGTATAATGGCACTATTCGATCACCGGGAAAAAACGGGGTAATCATATGGCGAAAAATCACGGACTTTCGATCGCGATCTGCGGGCAGGCCGGGCAGGGGATCAAGACGGTGGAGGGGCTGCTCCAGCTGCTCTTCCACCGGGCGGGCCTCCACGTCTTCACCACCAAGGAGTATATGTCCCGGATCCGGGGGGGGATGAACTCGACCACGGTCCGGGTCTCCTCCCGGCCGGTCCGGGCCCTCCGGGCGGGGCTGGACGTCGCCCTGATCCTCGACCGGGGCGGGGCGGACCACCTCGGGGAGAGGATCTCGCCGGAGACGGTGGTGGCCGGGGAAGAGGACGACCTCACCCCGGAGGAGAAGGGACGGGGGGTCTTCCTGGCCGTCCCCTGGCGGGCGATCGCCAAGGAACTGGGCGGGTCTTTCTACCTGAACACGGCGGCGGCCGGGGTCCTGGCCGGGCTGCTGGCCGCCGACCGGGAGGCGATGGCGTCGGCGGTGGCGGAGAAGTTCTCCGCCAAGGGGGAGGAGGTCGCCGGGAAGAACCGGGAGGCCTTCGGCCGGGGTTTCGACGCGGGCGAACGGTTCCGGAAGGATAGAGACCTGGAGCTCTCCCTGCCATCCCCTGCGGGGGAGGCGGGCAAGGTGATCTTCAACGGCGCCGAGGCGGTCGCCCTGGGGGCCCTGGCCGGGGGGTGTAACTTTCTCTCGTTTTACCCGATGTCCCCCGCCACCGGCGTCGGGGTCTTCATCGCCGGGCAGGCCGGAGAACTGGGGGTCGAGGTCGAACAGGCCGAGGACGAGATCGCCGCGGCAAATATGGCCCTGGGGGCCTGGTACGCCGGGGGGCGGGGGCTGGTCACCACCTCGGGCGGGGGTTTCGCCCTGATGGTGGAGAGCTTGAGCCTGGCCGGGGTGACCGAGACCCCCCTGGTGATCCACCTCGGCCAGCGGCCGGGGCCGGGGACCGGACTCCCGACCCGGACCGAGCAGGGCGACCTCCTCTTCACCCTCTTCGCCGGCCACGGCGACTTCCCCCGGATCATCCTCGCCCCGGGCTCTGTCGAGGAAGCCTTTTACCTGACCCGGGAGGCCTTCAACCTGGCCGACCGCTTCCAGGTTCCGGTGATCGTCCTCACCGACCAGTACCTCCTCGACTCCTACCGCGACCTGGCGCCCTTCGACCTCTCCGGTTTCGAGGTGGAGAATTCGTTCGTCGAGACCGGACCCGACTATCGCCGCTACGCCCTGACCGAGGATGGAATCTCCCCCCGGGGGATCCCCGGTCGGGGGGAGGGGTTGGTCCGGGCGGACAGCGACGAGCACGACGAATACGGGCGGATCACCGAGGACGCCGCCGTCCGGGCGGCGATGGTGGAGAAGCGCTTCAGGAAACTGGCGGAGATCGAAAAGGAGGTTCCGGAACCGGAGTACTCCGGGCCGGAGAACTGCCGGACCCTGATAATCGGCTGGGGCTCGACCCGGGAAGCCGTCCGGGAGGCCCTGGAAGAGGCGGGGCTGGAGTCCGCCGGGCATCTCCACTTCTCCCGGCTTTTCCCCCTCCCCCCGGGGCTGAAGGACCGCCTGGAAAAGGCCGAGAGGCTGGTGGCGGTCGAGAACAACGCCACCGGCCAGTTCGCCGACCTGATTGAACTGCGGACCGGGGTGAAGATCGAGCGGAGGATCCTGAAGGCGGACGGAGGACCCTTCACGGTGGAGGAACTGGCGGAGTCTTTGAAGAAGGAGGCGGCGCGATGAACCGGAACGAGGAGAAGAAGATGGACATTGCCTGGTGCCCCGGCTGCGGGAACTTCGCCATTCTCAAGGTCCTGGAGGAGGCCCTGGACGAGCTGGAGATCGACCGGAGGAACCTGGTCCTGGTCTCCGGGATCGGCCAGGCGGCCAAGACGCCCCAGTACCTGGAGTGCAGCTACTTCAACGGACTCCACGGCCGGGCCCTGCCGGTAGCGGCGGCGGTCAAGGCCGCCAACCCCGAACTGACCGTGATCGCCGAGAGCGGGGACGGCTGTTCCTACGGGGAAGGGGGAAACCACTTCCTCCACGGGATCCGGCGCAACCCGGATATCGCCCACCTGGTCCACAACAATATGGTCTACGGCCTGACCAAGGGCCAGGCCTCCCCGACCAGCGCCCTGGGTTTCACCACCCCGGTCCAGGTCCGGGGTGTCTTCGAGGAGCCGCTCAACCCGGTGGCCCTGGCAATTGCCCTCAACGCCTCCTTTGTCGCCCGGGCCTTCATCGGCGACGCCGAGGGCACCAGGGAGATCATTAAAGAGGCGATCACCCACCCGGGCTACGCCCTGGTCGATATCTTCCAGCCCTGCGTCTCCTTCAACCGGACCAACACCTACCGCTGGTTCAAGGAGAACACCTACCCCCTGGGCGAAGACCACGACCCTTCCGACCGGCTCGAGGCCTTCCGGAGGGCGACCGAAACGGAGAAACTTCCCACCGGAATCTTTTACGTCAACCCGGAGCGGAAGGCGGTCTTTGACCGGGAGGTGGCCGGGGAAGGGGATAAGCCCGAACCGCTCCACCGCCGCCTCCCCGACCGGGAGAAGCTGGAGAAGCTGATTCTGGCCGCCGGGAGCAGATGACCGATATCTTTCTCAACCTGGCCTACGTTTTGATGCTGGCCGCCTTCCTGGTCCGGGAGGTCTTCTGGCTGCGGCTGACCCTGATCCTCTCCCAGGCGGCCTTCATCACCTACGCCCTCCGGGCGGACAACCTCTCGATGACCGTCTGGAACACCGGCTTCATCCTGGTCAACGCCTACCAGGTGGGGAGGATCCTCAAACAGCGGAGCCCGATCGAGCTCTCCGGCCAGCTGGAGGAGATCTACCTCAAATCCTTCCGGGCGATGTCCCGGCGGGAGTTTCTCTACTTCTGGCGGACCGGCCGGCGGGAGGAACGCGAAGGCGGGACCATCGTCCGGGAGGGGGAACGGCAGCAGTCGCTCTACCTGGTCCTGGAAGGGACGGCGGCGGTCATCCGGGAAGGGGAGGAGGTGGCCCGGGTCAGCCGGGGGGACTTCCTGGCCGATTCCTGCGACTTTGTCTCCCCCGGGCCGTCCCCGATCTCCGCCCGGGCCCGGGGTCTGGTCGCCCTGCGGCGCTGGGATTACCCGGTCCTGGAGGATATCCGGAAGATCAACCCCGCCCTGATGCTCAAGATCCAGAAGATCGTCTCCGGCTACCTGACCGCCAAGCTCCGGGCCGCGCTTGACGAAGTCTGACGTCCCGGGCTTCCGGCTCCTCCTACGTCCCGGTCATCCCTTCTCTGATCGCGGCGCGGATGAATTCCAGGTTGTCGGTCAGAAGCTTGACCGTGTGCTCTTCGTCGTCGGCGGGGAAGTACTCGGGCATTATCTCCAGGCAGTAGCCGCCCCGGTAGCCGGAGGCGGTAACGTGGCGGAGGAAGGCGGCCAGGTCGAGGTTCCCGGTCCTCAGTTCCAGGTGCTCCCGGCCGTCGTAGTTGGAGAGGTGGATGTGGTCGATCCGCAGCTTCAGCCGGTCGTAGGCGGCGATCGGATCGATCCCGGCGGTCCCCAGGTGGGTGGTGTCGAGGATGATCCGGCCGAACCGGGACATCTCCTCCAGGCCGCTTAAGGGGAAGCAGCGGGGGAGGAGAAAATCCGGGACCAGCTTCCAGATCCCCTTCCGGTTCCGGTCGGCCAGATCGGGGATCGAGAAGAGCCGGCCCAGCCTCCCCCCTACCTTCCGGTAGCAGGGCATATTCTCGATCAGGATCGAGACCGTGTTCTTCTCCTGGAACTGATCCAGGTCCTCCTTCAGCCAGCGGATGAAGGCCCGGTCGGTGTAAAAAGGCGTGTGGAGCACCACCGACCGGGCCTGGATCTCCTCGGCCAGCCGGACCGAGCGGACCAGCCGGAAGAGTTCGTCCTTCTCCCAGCCGGGAGGATCGAGGAAGGCGAAGGGGGCGTGGACGACCGGGACCGGGATTGAATACCGCTCGGCCAGTTGCCGGAGGTAATCGCCGTGGACCGAGTCGGTCCGCTCGTCGACGATCAGCTCCACCCCGTCGTAGCCGCAGCGGGCGGCGATCTCGAAGACCCGGTCAAGCCCGTAGTTGCGCAGCGAGCCGCTGGAGAGCAGGACCGGGTTGATAATTCCGTCTTCTCTTTCTGGGGTCTTCATCACAGGGGCTACCGGAGGTTTTTTGACCGGCCGGATATCTTATCCGGAATCGCCGGGAAGGGAAGGAAAAACTGTCTTGAATTCCGGGGGGTTCTGTGGATTAATCGGGGGAAATCCACCTGGTCCCCGCCCCTTCCGGGCGGATTCACCCGATGATAACGAAAACAGCCGCCGCGGTAGTTATCCTGCTCGCCTGGTCCGGGTTTGCGGGGGTCGTCGCCGACGATACCAACTACCGGAACTTTCTGGTGGGCGACCGGGCGGCCGGGATGGGAGGGGCGGTGACCGCCTCGACCGCCGATCTCGACGCCGCCTACTACAACCCGGCCGGGCTGGCCGCGGTCGCCGGGTCCCGGATCTCCCTTTCGGTCAGCCTCTATGGGATCCAGAAGTACCGGGTCGCCGACGGCCTGGGGCCGGGGGAGCACCTCAAGGCCGCCCAGTTCGAGACCATCCCCTCGACTTTCGGTTCCATCCTCAATATCTCCGAGAACCTCTCCCTGGCTTTCGCGGTCTTCGTCCCCGATTCGCTCGATATCAACGTCCGGGAATCTTTTCGGCGCCGGCCCGACGCCCCGGGTCTGGAACGCTCCGACTACTACTCCGCCAGCTTTGACGACAGCAGCACCTGGCTCGGCCCCTCGCTGGGCTGGCGGGCGGGGAGGCGGCTGAGGATCGGGGCCGGGGGCTACCTGGTTTACCGCTCCCTGGACACCAAACAGGACTGGGCCTACCTCTACACCGCCGGGGGAACCCGGGAGGTTAGCCGGGTCCAGGCCCGGGTCCATAACCTCGACTTCTCCAATTACAGCCTCCTGGGAATTCTCGGAGCCCAGTACGACCTGTCGGAAACAGTTGTTCTCGGCCTGGCCGTCCAGACCCCGTCGTTGGACATTTACGGTTCCGGCAATCTGCTCTACGCGGTCAGCCTCGGCTCCCCGGAGACCGATCTGCTGGTTGAATCCGCCGGGATGAAGAGCCGCAACCGCCTGCCGGCCCGCTTCACCGCCGGGGCGGCCTGGCGGGAAAGCGGCCGTTTCGCCCTGGAGGGGAACCTCTCCTACCATCTTCCGATCAGCTACAATCAGCTCTCCGGAGAGGAATACTGGACCGGCGAGCCGTTCTCCCTCCGCCTGGAAAGGAAGGCAGTGATCAATCTCAATCTGGGGGGCGAGTACTACGTCGCCGAAAGATACCCCCTCCGGGCGGGTGTCTTTACCAACCTCTCTTCTTCCCCCGGAGTGGACGAGGAGAAATTAGCCGAGAGCCGGGATAAAGTCGATATGTACGGGGTGAGCCTGAGCGTCGGCAGCGAATCCGAGCATACCGCCTTCTCGATCGGGGTCAATTACGTCTGGGGGAAGGGGAAGACGGTGGGGTTTACCGAAGATTTTCAGCCGGCCGCGGTCGACCAGCGGGAGGCCCATCTCTTTGTCTTTCTCTCCTCGGCATATATTTTTTAGTCCATTTTCCGCTATTCACTCCGCGATTTTCATTTGAACCGGGCGGGTGATTATGTATTATGTTTGTCCCGGGTTGACGTCTCCAGCCGGGCTCGGGGACGGCCCCATAACCGCAAGGAGGTTGCGATGCTTCTCAAGTGTTCAGCTATGTTACTGGCGGCCGTTCTGATCGTCCCGGCCGCCGCGGCCCAGATCTCACCTGACGCCCGCCTGTTCCAGAACCCGGAGCGGGACGGGGCGGTCTTCACCGGGATGTACCTGGACGGCCAGTTGCGCTACCAGCAGTGGAACCAGCGCGGGTTTCAGTCCGACTTCTGGCTGCTCGGCCCCACCTTCGCCACCAGTTTCGCCGCCCTGCCCCGGCTGGAGACCGGGGGCCGGGTCTGGCTGGTCCACAGTGACCCCAGTGGTTTGAGTTCCGAAACCAGGTTCAGCGACATCGACCTCTGGGGCAAGTTCCAGTTCATCGATGACCCGATTCTTCTGTCTTTCGGCTTGCTCTTCACCGTCCCCACCGGGAACAAGAAGCTATTTCATCCCGTCGCCTCCAACGAGTTCAATCTGGAATTGTTCGGAGCCGGGCGGTACTACTTTTCTGAAGTCCTGGCCCTGGTCGGGCACCTCGGCTTTCGGTTCAACGCTAACGCCAGGTGGCAATACCGGACCACCGACGAGGAGATCGTCATCGACCCCGATGGCAGGGAGATCACGGTTGGGACGAGCAAAGTCAAAGTGGAGGAAAAATTCAACGGCCGGGCGCAGATTATGATGGGTGCCGGCCTGATATATTATGCCAGCTCGGCTATCGATCTCAGTTGCGAGGTCGATTTCGCCTCCCAGGCTTACCGGGGTATGAAGAAGGATTTCAAGCTGACCGGCGGCCTGACCTACTGGTTCGGCCAGGACTTCTCCGGCCGGGTCGGGCTCGGGATGGGCTTTGACGAGGGCTCTCCCACTTCCGAGCTGATCCTCGGCGCCGGCGCTTTCTTTTAACGTCACCTGTGTTCCCCAGCGGGCTGCCGGAATCGGCAGCCCGCTTGTTAAAATTTCAAACCCGCTTGTCCCGTCCGGAAAATATGGTATAATCGTTTTCCCGCGACGGCCCGGAGGATAAATGATTAAAGCCCCTGAAATAAAACTGACCGGGATTGTCCTCGCGGGGTTCCTCCTGTTTCTGCTGGGAAGCTGCCGCACCATCCCCACCCCGGTCGATCTTCCGCCGCCTCCGCCTTCCCCCACCCCCCGGGTGATCACCCCGCCGCCGCCCCCTTCGCCGACGCCGGAGATGGAGGAGATCGTACTCCCCTTCGACCCGGCCGAGCCGCTGGAGATGGAGATACTGGTCCACTCCGACAAGACCGGCAACAACCAGATATATGTTCTGGATTGCGCTACCGGGGAGATGCGGAGGCTGGCCGAAAGCACCGCCTGCGACTCTTACCCCAGCTGGTCTCCCGACGGCGAGCGGATCGTCTTCACTTCCGACCGGGACGGCCGGCGGGAGATCTACCTGGTCAACGCCGACGGAACCGGCCTGAGGAGGCTGACCGACAACCCGGGGGCTGATACCTTCCCGGTCTGGTCGCCGGACAACCGGTCGGTGGTCTATTTCTCCGAAAGGGACGGGGTGGACAACCTCCGGAAGTTCGACACCGTGGACGGCGTCGACCGCCCCCTGACGGAATTTCCCGAGGGCAGCGGCGGCTCGATCGCTTTCTCTCCCGACGGCCGACGGGTGATCTTCGGCTACGACCGCCTGGGCCGGTACAAGCTCTACCAGTTGGAGATCGCCTCCGGCGAGCCGAGGGAGATCATCACCCACGCCCTCCGGGAGAGCCGGATGACCCTGATCGACGACCCCGAGGGTCCGGCATTGCTTTATTCGTCCGGCCAGGCCGGGCAGGACGATATCTGGCTGAGTTATATCGAGGACGGCAGGTTTTTGAACATTACCCGGGATGCCGCCCCCGATCATTCGCCGACCGTCTCCCCCGACGGCCGGGCGGTGGTATTTTCCTCCCGGAGAAACGGTGAGAGCTGGCAGCTCTACCTGGTCAGCCGGTCCGGACGGCCGGCCAACAACCGGGTGATCCGGATCACCGACGACGAGTTCAACTACCGCTATCCCCACGTCCGGCGGTAGGTAGCACAGGCGGCCGGTGGCACAGGCGGCTCGCCTGTGTGTTTCCGGTGGCACAGGCGGCTCGCCTGTGCATTTTGGCCCGCCTGTGTGTTTCCGGTGGCCCAGGCGGCTCGCCTGTGTGTTTTCGGTGGCACAGGCGGCTCGCCTGTGCATTTTGGCCCGCCTGTGTGTTTCCGGTGGCACAGGCGGCTCGCCTGTGTGTTTCCGGTGGCCCAGGCGGCTCGCCTGTGCTTTTTGGCCCACCTGTACATTCCTAATCGAAGGGAGGTGAACCGTGAAGAAAATGGTTTGCTTTCTGGCCGCTATCGTCTGCGTCTGCCTGCCCCCCGCAATCTTAGCCGGGGAAGCGAACTACCGGGACTATATCGTCGGGGACCGGGCGGCCGGGATGGGGGGAGCGGCGACAGCCCTGGCCACCGCGGTCGAGTCCTGTTATTACAACCCCGCCGGCCTGGCCCTGACGGAGAACAACACGATCTCGCTCTCCGCCAGCGTTTACGGGCTGTCCAACTATCGGGTGAGAGACGGCTGGGCCCCCGGGCGGGATATAGATATCGATTCCTTTTTAGTTATCCCCACCGCCTTCGGTTCGGTCTGGAAGGTGAGCGAGGACTGGGGTCTGGCGTTCTCCGCCTTTGTTCCGCATATGGAACGGATCAACGATCTGGATGTTTACACCGAGAGATTCGGACCCGCCCGGCGGGAAGAATTCAACAACATCAACAAAGACGACCAGACGATCCGGCTGGGGCCCAGTGTTGCTTACCGGGTCAGCGGGGAGGTATCCTTCGGGCTCTCGATATTCGGTGTCTACCGCACGTTCAGCAGTTTCGAGCAGATGGTCTGGAACCTTGAAGCCCCGGACGCCGACCTTTTCTATTTCGCCGGCCTGTCCAACCAGATCAAGTACAATGACTTCAGCCTCCTGCCCGTCCTGGGAGCTCACTACCGGCCCGGCTCCAACTGGTCATTCGGTCTCAGCGCCCAGCCTCCCTCCTTTAATCTCGGGGGCTCCGGCGAGTTGTTTTATACCTACCAGGAGACCGAGGGTGTGAGGTTCGCTATGTACGTAAAAGACGCCCGGACCAGGAACACCATCCCCGCCCGGGTGGCCGGAGGGGTTGCCTGGTCCGAGCCCGGGAGATACGCCCTGGCCTTTGATCTGATCTACAACTTCTATGCCAGCGGTAACCGGCTGAAGGGCAAAACTCAGGATGGAGATACCGCGATATATCCATTCAAGAATCGACCGGTGGTCGATTTCAGCCTGGGCGGGGAATATTACCTGGCCGAAAACTACCCTCTCCGGGCCGGCTTTTTCACCAGTCTATCCTCCGCCCCAACCCCCACCGGTATCGAGACCGCCAGCTACCCGGCAAAGATCGACAAGTACGGCCTGACCGCCAGCATCGGCCGGGAGACCGCGAACACCTCGTTCAACCTGGGCCTGAACTACAGCTGGGGGACCGGTCATCATCTCGGTTTCCGGGAGGGAGAGGGGATCGTCAGGGTCAGCGCCCGGGAGTCATTTGTCTACGTCTTCGCCGGTTCGTCGTATTTCTTTTAGTAGCACAGGCGGCTCGCCTGTGCGTCTTCGTCGGATCGGTGTATTTTTTTTGTAGCCCAGGCGGCTCGCCTGTGCGTTGGGCGGTCAGTGGCACAGGCGAGCCGCCTGTGCCACCAGAAAACACACAGGCGAGCCGCCTGTGCCACCGAAAACACACAGGCGAGCCGCCTGTGCCACCGGCCGCCTGTGCCACCGGCCGCCTGTGCCACCAGCCGCCTGTGCTACCGGCCCAGCCGGACCGGAATTCCCCGCTCCCGGAGATAAAGCTTGGCCTGGCGGATCGAGTAAGTCCGGAAGTGAAAGATCGAGGCCGCCAGGACCGCCTGGGCCCCGCCCTCGGCGATCCCCCGGTAGAGATCTTCCAGGCTTCCCACCCCTCCGGAAGCGATCACCGGGATTTTCACCGCCCGGGTGATCTCCCGGGTCAGCTCGAGGTCGTAACCGGCCAGGGTCCCGTCGCCGTCCATACTGGTCAGGAGGATCTCCCCCGCCCCCCGTTTCTGGACTTCCCGCGCCCACTCGACGGCGTCGATACCCGCCGGGGTCCTCCCCCCGTGGGTAAAGACCTCCCAGCCGCCGGCCTTCCGGCAGGCGTCGATGGCGACCACCACGCACTGGGAACCGAACCGGTCGGCGGCCCGGCCGATCAGCGCGGGGTCGAGGACGGCGGCGGTGTTGAGCGAGACCTTGTCCGCCCCGGCCTTGAGAATCTCCCGGATGTCTTCCAGGCTGCCGATCCCGCCTCCGATCGTGAAGGGGATGAAGACCTCGTCGGCGGTCCGCCGGGCCAGTTCAACGATGGTCTTGCGGTTGTCGGAGGAAGCGGTGATGTCGAGGAAGACCAGTTCGTCGGCCCCCTCCCGTTCGTAGAAGCGGGCCTGCTCGACCGGGTCCCCGGCGTCGCGGAGGTCGAGGAAATTGACCCCCTTGACCACCCGGCCGTCCTTGACGTCCAGGCAGGGTATGATCCGTTTGGCCAGCATTGTAAAATATTTCCTCGAAATATTTTATTGAAGGTTGATTTCGCTATGCTCCTGAACCTGCCAGGCGGATAAAGTTTTCCAGGATCCGCAAACCTGTGGCCTGGCTCTTTTCCGGGTGGAACTGGAGGCCGTGGATATTGCCCCGGGAGACGGCGGAGACGAACTCGCCCCCGTAATCGGTGACGGCGGCGATCACGGCCGGATCCCCGGGGACCGCGATATAGGAGTGGACGAAGTAAACCCAGCTGCCATCCCCGACCCCCTCGAAGAGAGGGCTCCGTTCCCGGAAGCGGATCTGGTTCCAGCCCATATGGGGTATGATCTTCGCCCGCTCCGGCAGCCGGGCCACCCGGCCCGGAAGGAGATCGAGGCCGGTGTCCCCCGCTCCCTCCTCGCTCCGGCTGAAGAGGAGCTGGAGCCCGAGGCAGATCCCGAGCAGGGGTTTTCCTCCACCGGCCAGTCCCCGGATCCACTCCGGCCAGCCGCCGGCCCGGAGGTTGTCCATCGCCCGGGAGAAGGCCCCCAGCCCGGGCAGGATCACCCCGGCCAGTTCATCCGGGTTCCCCGGCTCGGTGAGGATCGAGCACCGGGCCCCCAGGTGCTCGAGTGCCTTCTCCACCGACCGGAGGTTGCCCATCCCGTAATCGACGATCCCGATCAAAATTTTTCTCCGAAAAAATTACTGCCAACAATGCGCCGGGCAAAGTATATTATCGAAACCGGATCGACAATACTTATGAGAGAAGATTACTTCAACGAGTTCGACGCGGTGACCCTCTACTGTCCCCGGTGTAAGCGCCCGGTCGAGGTCCGCAAGCGGCTCCTCCTGGTCCTCCCCGGGGGAGACAAGTACGACTACACCTGCCCGTTCTGCGGCGATTCGCTCGGCTCCAAGCTCGACCGCAAACGCCCCTTCCGAACCGTCTGATCACTGATCACTATTCCCTCCCCGCGCAGTCCCTTACGCAGACCCCGCAGATATAGTGTCCGAGGTTGAGCGAGTTCTTGAATTCCTTGAGTCGCTCGTAACACCGCCGGTGGTCGAAAGCCTCCGGATCCTCCCCGATCGCCCCGGCCGGGCAGGCCGGTAGGCAATCCCGGCAGTCGCCGCAGTCCCGTTCCAGGGGCTTTCCGGTTGAAAGCGGGAGGTCGGTCAGGACAGTGACCAGCCGGACCCGGGAGCCCCGTTCCGGGGTGACCAGGAGGTTGTTTCTCCCGATCCAGCCGAGCCCGGCCCGCCGGGCGACCTCCTTGTGGGAGAGGTGGCCCCGCTGGACCGTCCAGTCGATGGTCTGGGAGGCGGCGACCGGGACCGCCCGGGCCCCGAGCCGCTCGATCCGGCGGGCCAGTTCCAGGGCGTTGCGGTCGAGGAAGTAGTTGATCTGCCGGTAGTGGTGGAGGTAGAGCCGGGTCGGGCGGTCGTCGAGGTCCTCCAGGACCCCGCTGGCGAGGAAGACGCCCAGCGCCACCCCGGTCCGGAGCCTTCCGGCGGTCTCCGGCGAGAGATCGTGCGCCAGTTCCTTTAAATCCGGCAGGTCCGCCGCCCCGCAGAGGTCGAACCCCAGTTCCTCCGCGGTCTCGCTGATCCTGCGGAAATTTTCTTCTTCCCGGGTCATCTTCCGTTACCTTTACCGGCGGGCGGAGATAGTAACACAGCGGGCCGGAGACAATAATAGAAAAAGCCGGGCGATATGATACCATTTGCCGGCCAGTTGTTGCTTATCCGCGAATATGAATACCAGAGTCGATTATGACCTGATTGTAATCGGGGCCGGGCACGCCGGGATCGAGGCGGCGCTGGCGGCCGCCCGGATGGGCTGCTCGACCCTGCTGATCACCGGCAACCTCGACCGGATCGGCGCCCTCTCCTGCAACCCGGCAATCGGCGGCCTGGGCAAGGGCCAGCTGGTGAAGGAGATCGACGCCCTGGGCGGCGAGATGGCCCGGGCCGCCGACGAGTGCGCCCTTCAGTATCGAACGCTCAACCTCCGCAAGGGACCGGCCGTCCGGGCGACCCGGGTCCAGGTCGACCGCCGCCGCTACCAGCCGGCGATGAAGCGTCGGGGCGAATCCAGCGATAACCTTGGCGTCTATCAGGCCCTGGTGGAGGAGGTCGTCGTCTCCTCCGGCCGGGCGGCCGGGGTGAGGACGGCGGCGGGGGAGGAGTTTTCCGGGGGGCGGGTGATCATCGCCCCCGGGACTTTCCTCCGGGGGCTGATTCACGTCGGCCGGGAAAATTTTCCCGGGGGGAGGATGGGGGACCCCGCGTCCTCCGGGCTGGCCGAATCCCTGGGTCGGCTCGGCTTCACCCGGGGCCGGTTCAAGACCGGGACCTGCCCCCGGCTGGACGGCCGGACGATCGACTTCTCCCGCCTGGAAGTCCAGGAAGGCGACCGGGACCCCGAACCCTTTTCGATCACCTCTCCCCCGGTGGAGCTGGAACAGCTCCCCTGCCACGTCACCTGGACCAACCCGGAGACCCACCGGATAATCTCCCGGGGTCTCGACCGTTCCCCCCTCTTCTCGGGGGCGATCCGGGGGCGGGGGGTGCGTTACTGCCCCTCGATCGAGGACAAGGTGGTCCGTTTCCCCGACCGCGACCGGCACCATATCTTCCTCGAACCGGAAGGGGCCGACACCGTCGAGTACTATCCTAACGGAATCTCGACCAGCCTCCCGATCGACCTCCAGCGGGAGCTGGTCCGGTCGATCTGCGGGTTGGAGGAGGCTCAGATCGTCCGGCCGGGCTACGGGATCGAGCACGACTACGTCGATCCCACCCAGCTCTACCCGACCCTGGAGAGCAAGCCGGTCGCCGGGCTCTACCTGGCGGGCCAGGTCAACGGGACCACCGGTTACGAGGAGGCGGCCGCCCAGGGGCTGATGGCGGGGATCAACGCCGCCCTCTCCCTCCGCGGGGAACCGCCACTGGTCCTCTCCCGGGACCGGGCCTACATCGGGGTCCTGATCGACGACCTGGTCACCAAGGGTACCGACGAACCCTACCGGATTTTCACCTCGCGGGCCGAGTACCGGCTGCTGCTCCGGGAGGACAACGCCGATCTCAGGCTCCGCGAGGTCGGCTGCCGGCTGGGCCTGGTCCCCCCGGATGAGGCCGGCCGGATCGAGCGCCAGCGCCGGGAGATCTCCCGGACGGTCCGGCTTCTGGCCGAACGGCGGGTCTCCCCCGGGGAGGAGGTCAATCGCCTCCTGGCCCGTCTGGAGTCCGCCCCTATAGGTAAGAAAACCAGCCTCCGGGACCTCCTCCGCCGCCCCGGGGTCGGTCTCGACGACCTGGCCGGCCTCGATCCCGAGCTGGCCGCGCTCCCCCCGGAGGTGGCCCGGCAGGCGGAGATCGAGATCAAGTACGAGGGCTTTATCCAACGGCAGAAAACCGAGGCCGCCCGGCTGAGGAGCCTGGAAGAGATCGCCCTCCCCCCCGATCTGGATTACGCCTCCGTGCCCGGACTGAAGGCCGAGGTCCGGGAAAAACTCTCCCGCCTCCGTCCGGTCGACCTGGCCCAGGCCTCCCGGATCCCCGGGATCACCCCGGCGGCGGTCTCGATATTGATGGTCTGGCTGAAGAAGCTGGGCAAGTAGTCCGGATATAATAGAAAGCCCCCCGCCGGCGAGTCCGGCGGGGGGCCCTCTCCAACCCTCCGGGTAATAACGTCTACTTCTCCCTGACCACGGTCCCGTAATATGTAGTTTTGACACCGGTGTAGACGAACCAGAGGATGTTCAAAAATTCGTTGCTCTGGCTGATGTCCTTCAGACCGGTGGCTTCGGGATACTGCCTCAGGGCTTCTCTCCACAAAACCCCCTGACCGTCAGTACCCGTGGCGACAATGCCCAGGATGCTCATTGCCTCAACATTTGCCGTGACCGTGCCCAACACCTCGTAATTCGGGGCTTCGTTCCGGTACTGGGTCACCGTGGCGGAGTTGATATTTGGTTTGAAAGTGTCGGAACCGACCCAGACACCCCCCGAACAACCAACGGACAGAACCAGCAGCCCGGCCAGTCCAATCAAGACCGCGGTCTTCATTCCAGCCTCCTTCCGGTTCTGGGGGCAGCAACCCCCGTTAATGGTTGAGTCAAGTTTAACCAAGCCGGGTTCAGATGTCAAAACATAAATCAAAATTAATGCTTATTAATTATCCGGCGCCTCCCTGAAGCTGGCACCGTCAAATCTTGATCTCCGATTTTTCCTCCAGCCCCCGGAAAAAAATAATGATTCAGCCCGATTCTCTGCTATATTAGGGCGTTAGAAAAAAGTTGCCGGAATCATTTACCGCGAGGATTGCTTATATGTGTGGAATAGTCTGCTATATCGGGCCCCGGGAGGCGGCCCCGATCCTGCTCGAGGGGCTCAAGCGCCTGGAGTACCGGGGCTACGACTCCGCCGGCCTGGCCGTGGCCGACGGGGAGAATACCTGCCTGGTCAAGGAGGTGGGCAAGGTCAGCCGCCTGGAGGAGAAAGCCCGGGAGGCCGGGCCCCGGGGCACGATGGGGATCGCCCACACCCGGTGGGCCACCCACGGAAAACCCAGCGTGGCCAACGCCCACCCCCAGACCGGGGAGAACGACAAGATCTTTCTGGTCCACAACGGGATCATCGAGAACTACCTGGTCCTCAAGGAAGAACTGAAGAAGGAGGGCCACACCTTCAAGTCCGAGACCGACACCGAGGTCCTGGTCCACCTGATCGAGGAGTACTACGAGGGCGACCTGGCCGCCGCGGTGAAGAAGGTCCTGGGAGTGGTCCGGGGGACCTTCGGGATCGCCCTCTTCCACCGGGATTCGCCGGATAGGATCGTCCTCGCCCGCCGGGGCTCCCCCCTGATCCTGGGGATCGGGAAGGGGGAGTTCCTGGCCGCCTCCGACGTCAACGCCCTGATCCGCCACACCAACCAGGTCATCCACCTCAAGGACAACGAACTGGCGGTCCTCAACCGCCACGACTACGCGATCAGCGACTTCCAGGACCGGCTGGTGGTCCGGGAGACCGAGACGGTCGAGTGGGGGGCGGATGCCGCCGATAAGAAGGGTTACGAGCATTTTATGCTCAAGGAGATCTTCGAGCAGCCCGACGCGGTGGAGAACGCCCTGCGGGGGAGGCTCCTCGAGGGGGAGGGGGTCTCCCGTCTGGGCGGGCTGGAGGGGGTTCTCGACCGGCTGAAGTCGATGGAGAGGATCCACTTCGTCTCCTGCGGGAGTTCCTACTACGCCGGGCTCCTGGCCCGTTACGTCTTCGAAAAGATCACCGGCTTCTCGGTCGAGGTCGAGTACGCCTCGGAGTTCCGCTACCGCAATCTGAGACTCGACGAGAAGACGGCGGTCCTGGCGATCTCCCAGTCGGGGGAGACCGCCGATACCCTGGCCGCCATCCGGGAGGCCAAGCGGAAGGGCGCCCTCTGCCTGGGGCTGGTCAACGTGGTCGGCTCGACCATCGCCAAGGAGACCGAGGCCGGGGTCTACAACCACGCCGGCCCGGAGATCGGGGTCGCCTCGACCAAGGTCTTCCTCTCCCAGTGCGTGGTCCTGACCCTGATGGCCCTCCTGGTCGGCCGCTACCAGCGCCTCTCCCTGACCGAGGGGCTCTTCATCACCCGGGCGTTGAAGAAACTCTCCGGCCAGCTCCGCCGGGTTCTGGAATCCGCTCCCCGGATCGAGGAGATCGCCCGCCGTTACGCGCGTTATGACAATTACCTCTATATCGGCCGGCTCTACAATTTCCCGATCGCGATGGAAGGGGCACTGAAACTCAAGGAGATCTCCTATATCCACGCCGAGGGGTACGCCGCCGGGGAGATGAAGCACGGTCCGATCTCGCTGATCGACCCGGAATTCCCCACCGTGGCCGTCGTCCCCCGGGACTCCACCTACGACAAGATGATCAATAATATCCAGGAGATCAAGGCCCGGGAGGGGAAGGTGGTGGCGGTGGCCGTCGAGGAGGACGAGGAAATCGCCGGCCACGTCGATGAGGTCATCCCCGTCCCCCGTTCGATCGATATCCTCCAGCCGCTGATCAACACCATCCCCCTCCAGCTCTTCGCCTACTACGTCGCCCGGGAGCGGGGCTGCGATATCGACAAGCCCCGCAACCTGGCCAAGTCGGTCACCGTGGAATAAGGTTTACTTGGGATTATTTTCCTGATGAAGAGCGACCTCGCCCGATTAATTGACGGGGCCGGCGGCCCGGTCTCCCTCTCCGGGGGCGGGGAATATACCGGGATCGGACTCGCCGAGGTCCGAAGGATCGCCTCCGAACTCTCCATCTCCGAGCGGGAGGTCGAGATCGCCGCCCTCCGCCGGAAGGTCATCCCCTGCCGTTACTACCGCAATATCGCCTCCCTGGGGTTCGAGGGGCAGGCCCGCCTCCTCTCCTCCACGGCCGCGGTGGTCGGGGCCGGGGGGTTGGGCGGGTTGATCATCGAGCTGCTGGCCCGGATCGGGGTCGGGAGGCTGGTCCTGATCGACGGAGACAGCTTTACCGAGGACAACCTCAACCGCCAGCTCCTCTGCCGGGAGGGGGACGTCGGCCGGAAGAAGGTCGAGCGGGCGGCCGAGCGGGCGGCGGAGGTCAACTCGGCGATCGAGGTCGCCGCCCACCCGGTCTTCCTCACCGCCGAAAACTCCGCCGGACTCCTCTCCGGCGCCGAAGTGGTGATCGACGCCCTCGACCGGATCCCGGTCCGGATCCTCCTCGAAAAAGCCGCCTCCCGGCTCGGCGTCCCCCTGGTCCACGGGGCGATCGGGGGGTTTATGGGCCAGGTATCGACCGTCCGGCCCGGGGCGGAGACCCTCTCCGCCGCCGTTTATCGCGGCCGGGAGGAAGAGTCGCCCCGGGGGATCGAGTCCGTCCTCGGCACCCCGACCCCCACCCCGGCCGTGGCCGCCTCCCTGGAGGCGATGGAAGCGGTGAAACTCCTCCTCGGCCGGGGAACCCCGCTAACGGATGAACTCCTTTACTTCGACCTCGATTCGTCCGAGTTCTCCCGGATCGGGCTGAAAGGGAGCCCCTCCGGCGAAGATTGAAATCTCCCGTCCCCACCGTCCGGCGACGGATGTATCCCCGTGTCGGGAAGGCCGGAAAAGTTATCCACCGATTATCCACCCCTGTCCACAGGCAGTAACTGCCGCCGGGGTCTCTGTTTTCGTCTTTCGGGTTTTCCGGCCGCTTGGAGCCTGTAACTCCAGTCCCCTGAGTCGATTGACGGGTTCAGCCCGGTTTAACCCATTATGTGCATAACCTGTGGAAAAACCGTGAAAAAGTGTGGATAAGGTGTTGACAATTCCCCGCCAGTGATTATTATATCCCCCCTTTTTCGGGAACGGGTGGGCTCGATCGGGTCCGAATCCCGGCCTTCCGCGCTTAATTCGAAAACACGAGGTTTATTTCTATGCTCAAGACACCCGCCGGCCTCAACCTCCAGCCGGGAGAGGAACTCCGGCTCTGGAAGGATATCTCCGACAACCCCGAACGAATCTCCCGTTATCGCAAACTGGCCCGACTCCTGGAAAAGAGAAAACGCCCCGGGGAAGGGGTGATTGTCCTCCGCCGGGCCCTGAAAAAGGTCCCCGAAGATCGCCCCCGGGAATTCCTGGATATTCGGAAACAGATCGCCCGGCTCTACGAGGCGGCCGGAGACGACCGGATGGCGATCCGGGAATACCGGAAGCTGATCCGTCAGTACCCGGAGGAATGGGTCCCCTACGAGCGGCTGGAGCGGATCTATTCCCGGCAGGACCGGCAAGCCGAGATGATCAAAATTTACCGGGCCGTCAAGAAGGAAAATCCGCAGCGGGAACGGGCCCTGAAAAAACTGGTCCGGCTGGAGACCTCCCTGGAGAATTTCGTCTCCGCCCGCTCCGACCTGAAGAAGCTGATCCGGGAGTTCGGTCCCGAGTATATGCGGTTCAAGGACCTGGGCCGACTCTACGAGAAGACCGGCAACCTGAAGTCGGCGATCGCCGCCTACAAGAAAGCCCTCCGGCTCAAGCCCCGCAACCCCGACCTCGAGCTGATGATCGGGGTCTCGAAGCGGAAGACCGGCCGGCGGAAAGAGGCCCGAAAGGCCTTCCGGGATATCCTCAGCCACACCCCGGGCTGGTACGGCTCCCACATCCACCTGGCGGAGATGGATATCGAGGACGGCAAGCCGCAGTCGGCCGAGGAGCACTTCAAGGCCATCGACCGCAAGTTCCCCGGAAACTCCCGGGTGGCGATCAACCGGGCCCGGATCCTCCTGGAAGAGGGGAAGCCCGAAGAGGCCCTCGAACTCTGCCGGCCGGCGGCCGCCGAGACCCCGTTTTACTACACCGACGAGCTCAGCCTCGGACACCGGGTCCAGGCGGAAGCTTCGGCCGCCCTCGGCCGGAAGGAGGAGGCGAAGTACCATTCCCTGATGGCCGACCGCCTGAAGGGAAGCTCCGACTACTTCTCGACCACCATCGCGGCGGCCGACGAACTGATCGAAGCCGGCGACCTCGACCTGGCCGAGAAGGTCGCCGACGGGCTCCTCGAGCGCTACCCGGTGAACTCCCTGGCCCGGATCAAGAAGGCCGAGATCGCCCGGCTGAGGGGAGATATCGACCGGGCCCTCGGGTTCGCCGCCGAGGCTTCCCGGGAGGACAACCCGCGCTACCTGAAGGACAAGATCCGGGCCCTGGAGCTGCTGGCCGAGCTTCACGGGGAGAAGGGAGAGAAGGATAAAGCCCGGGAGTTCCGCCGCCGGGCCGATGAACTGGCCGCCGCCCCGCCGAAAAAATAAACCGCTCAAACAGGGAGAAAGCAATGCCGACGATCCGATTACCCGAGAAAGTTCTGACCCCGAAACTGACCCGGCTCAAGGCCGACCTCGACACCGCGCCCGGGCGGGCCTCCACCTACAAGGAGATGGCCCGGCTGCTCAGCGGGAGCGGCTCGCCCCGGCTCGCCTCCCGGGTCCTCCGGGCCGGTCTGAAGCAGCTGCCCGGCGACCAGGGCCTGCTCGAGAACCTGGCCCGGGTCCAGCAGGCGGGGGGTTACCCCGCCGCCGCCGCCCGGACCTGGAAACAGGTGATCTCCCTCTTCCCCGAGAGTTTCCTCGCCTACGAGAAGCTGGAGAGGCACTATGTCCGTTCCGGGCAGCCCGGGCGGGCGGTCCGGATGTACCGGCGGGTCGAGGAGGACCACCCCCTGGAGGAGCAGAGCCTGGAGCGGACGGTCTTCGTCTGCAAGGAGGCGATGGACATCCCCGGCACCCTCAAGGCCCTGAAGAAGCTGGTGAGAAAATACGGGCTTGACTACCGTCGGGCCCGGGACCTGGGCCGGTTTCACTTCAAGGCCGACCAGTTCCGTCAGGCCGCCCGCTGGCTGGAGAAGGCCTTCTCCCTCGGGGAGGGCGACCGCGAGCTGAGGCTGACCCTGGCCCTGGCCTACGCCCGGCAGAAAAAATACGGGGCCGCCCGGGAGCAGATCGAACTGATCCTGGCCGAACGTCCCAACTCCTTCGCCGCCCTGATCAACCTCTGCGAGTTCACGATCGAGGAAGGCGATCTCGACCGGGCGGAGGAGATCCTGGAGAAGATAGAAAAGCTTTACCGGAACAACTCCCGGTCCGCCCTGGCTCGGGGCGAGATCGCCCTCCTCCGGGGCGACCCCGAAGCCGCCGAAAGTTCCCTCCGGGCCGGCATCCGGGGGACGGCCTATTACTACCGCTGGGAGCTGGAGCGGGGCTACCGCCTCCTCGCCGAAACCCTCCGCCGGAGGGGTCAAGCCGGAGAGGCCGGGTTCTGCCGGGAGCTGTCAGATTCCCTCCGCTCCGCCCCCGACGCCTACGTCGCCTTCATCACCCTGGCCGAGGAGAAGATCGAGGCCCGGGAGATGGCCGGGGCCGCCGCGACCCTCAAGCTGCTGGAGAAGATGTTTCCCGGCAACGTCCGGGTGGCGGTGAACCGGGCCGAGGTCGAGGTCTTCAACGGCTACCCGGCCCGGGCGATCGAACTCCTCAACCGGAGGCTGGAGCAGACCCCGGAGAAGTTCGTCCGGGACAAGGCCGCCGGCTACCGGGTCCTGGCCCGGGCCTACAGGAAACTCGGCGACTGGGAAGGCGCCCGGGTCAGCCTCCGCCAGGCCGAGGCCGTCGAGGCCTCCCTTCCCGTTTGATTCGGGGAATGGGGAATAGGGAATAGGGAATAGTGCCTGAGCTGCCGGAAGTCGAGACGATCCGGCGGGAGCTGGCCTCCCGGATCGAGGGGAAGAAGATTGAGCGGGTATCCATCCCCCCCGACCCCCGGGGCTGCCGGGTGATCCGCCGCTGCTCCTGCAGCCGGAAGTTTCTCCGGAGGCTGGCCGGGCGGAAGATCGTCTCCATCGGACGGCGGGCCAAGTACCTGCTTTTCAACCTCGACGACGGCCGGACCCTGATCGTTCACCTGGGGATGTCCGGACAGCTCCTCTTCCGGCCGCCCGGCGGTCCCCGGTATTCCCACACCCGCCTGGTGATCCGCCTGGAGGGAGGTGAGGAACTCTGCTTCGTCGACCCCCGGAAATTCGGCGAGGTCTACCTCTTCTCGGAAGAGGAGGGGGAGACGCGGGTCAACCCTTTCGCCCTCGGCCCCGAACCGCTGGAGCGCGGCTGGACCCCGGCCCGCCTCCGGGAGAGCCTCCGGGGCCGGAAGGGCCCGGTCAAGGCGGTCCTCCTCGACCAGAAGGTGGTGGCCGGGCTGGGCAACATCTACACCGACGAGGCCCTCTTCCGGTCCGGGATCCACCCCCTCCGCCCGGCCGGCTCCATCACCGAAGCCGAAGCGGGCAAGCTGGTGAAGAGCGTCCGGGAGGTCCTGCGGGAAGCGATCAGGTGCTTTGGCACCAGCGCCGCCGACCGCCAGTACGTCAACACCGCCGGTGAGCTGGGGACCTTCCAGGAGAAGTTGAAGGTCTACCAGAAGCCGGGGCTCCCCTGCCCCCGCTGCTCCGAGCCGGTCGCCACCGCCCGGGTCGCCGGCCGCACCGCCCACTTCTGTCCCGCCTGCCAGATTTAGGCAGTGGTTATCGGGGTATGGCGTCTGTCACGCTGCTCACTGCTTACTGATTACTGATTACTGATTACTGATTACTATTCCTAATGTCCGCCCCCCCCGATCATCTCCAGTCCGTGGACCAGGATGCCGGAGATCGCCTCCAGGGACTCCCCGGCCCCCCGGGGCGAGCCGGGGAGGTTGACGATCAGGGTCCGGTCCCGGATCCCGGCTATCCCCCGGGAGAGGTAGGCCCGGGGGTTCTTCTTCGCTCCCTGATACCGGATCAGCTCCCCCAGCCCCGGCAGGAGCCGGTCGCAGAGGAAACCGGTCTCCTCGGGGGTGATGTCGGAGGGCCCGGGCCCGGTGCCGCCGGTGGTCAGGACCAGGTCAACCCGGAGTTTTTCGCAGTAGTAGAGCAGCCGCTCCCGGATCGCTTCCGGTTGGTCCGGTACCAGCCCGGTCTCGACCACTTCCAGTCCCAGTTTTTTCAGCCCTTCGACCAGGATCGGCCCGCTGCCGTCTTCCCGTTCCCCGGCGGCGCAGCCGGTGGAGACGGTGAGGACGGCGGCCGTGAATTCACTTTTTCCAGTCACCGCTCTTCCCTCCCGATTTCCTGATCAGCTCGATTTCCGTGATCACCATCCTTTTATCCACGGCCTTGAGCATATCGTAGATCGTCAGCAGCGCCGCGGCGGTCCCGGTCAGGGCTTCCATCCCCGCCCCGGTCCGGTCGCGGGTCCGGACGGCGGTCTCGACCGCGACCCCGTCCTCTTCCAGCCGGAAGTCGATCGCGCAGTGGGTCAGCGGGAGCTGGTGGCACATCGGGATCAGTTCGGCGGTCCGCTTGGCCGCCTGGATCCCCGCCACCTGGGCGACGGTGAAGATCTCCCCCTTCGGCGTCCGCCCGGACCGGACCAGCTCCAGCGTCTCCTTGCTGATCAGGATCTTCCCAACGGCCGCCGCTTCCCTCACTGTGGATTCCTTCCCCGAGACATCGACCATCCGGGGCCGGCCGCCTTCATCCCAGTGAGTGGGGCGTCCCGTCGATTTCTTCCCTGAATTCATTTCTCCCTCCAAGATAAGTTCAAGGTTTTTCGAACTTGGATTATTCCCGGAAATCAATTATAGTTATACTTTCTCCAGGGTTAAACAGCAATTATACCACAAAAGATGAACGATATATTTTCCGGTTCCGCCTGGCTGACCGCTCCCGCCGCCCTGGTTCTGGGGCTGGCGGCCGCCCTGGTCCTGCTCTATATCCTGAAAAAGCGGTTCCTCCGCCAATTCGAGGCGCTGGCCGCGGTTCCCGGACTGCTGAAGAAAATTCGGGGACCGGTCCTGGCCTTTCTCCCGGTCTTCTTTCTCCGCCTGATCCTTCCCGCCCTCCGGCTTCCCCCGGAAGCGACGGCGACCGTCGAGCCGCTGATCAACATCTGGCTGATCCTGGCGCTGGCCGTGCTGGCCATCCGTCTGGCCGGGCTGGCCCGGGAGGCGGTGATGAGCCGCTACCGGCTCGACGAGAAGGACAACCTCAAGGCCCGGGCGGTCTACACCCAGATCCGGGTGATCGAGCGGATCGTGATCTTTATCGTGGTCGTGATCGCGGTGGCCGCCATCCTGATGTCCTTCGACCGGGTCCGCCAGCTCGGGGTCTCGATCCTGGCCTCGGCCGGGATCGCCGGGCTGGTGATCGGCCTGGCCGCCCAGAAGACGATCGGGTCCGTCCTGGCCGGGCTCCAGATCGCCATCACCCAGCCGATCCGGATCGACGACGTTTTGATCGTCGAGGGAGAGTGGGGTAAGGTCGAGGAGATCACCCTGACCTACGTGGTGGTGGCGATCTGGGACCAGCGCCGCCTGGTGGTCCCGGTCACCTACTTCCTGGAGAGACCCTTCCAGAACTGGACCCGCCGGACCTCGGAGCTGCTGGGGACGGTCTTCATCCATACCGACTACACCGTCCCGGTGGAGGAGCTCCGGCGGGAGGTGACCAGGATCCTCGAAGGCAGCGAGCTCTGGGACGGGCGGGTCGCCGGGCTGGTGGTTACCGAGGCCCGGGAGCGGACGGTCGAGCTCAGGGCCCTGATGAGCGCCGCGGACTCCGGCAGCGCCTGGGACCTCCGCTGCCTGGTCCGGGAGAAGCTGCTGGACTACCTCCGGAAGAACCACCCGGCCTCCCTCCCCCGGATCCGGATCGAGTCCCCCGGGGAAAAACCCCGCCCCTGACCGGCCGGGCCGACGTCCGGTTCAGCCCCCGATCTCGGCCATCGTCTCCCGGGTCCGGGGCCCTTCCGGCCGGTAGGGTTTGCGGGCGATCAGCCCGGCCAGCCATCCCCGGATCACCCGGTCGTCGGGTTCGGATCTCAGCCGGTCGCGGAGGTTGAAGTTCTCGCCGGCGAAGACGCAGAGCTTGATCTCCCCGTTGGCCTTGAGCCGGATCTTGGTACAGTCCGGGCAGAAGTGGCGGCTGACCGGGGTGATGAAGCCGACCTTCCCCTCCCTTCCCCGGAGATCGTGATAACGGGAGACCGAGTTGTGGAGGTGTCTCCCCTCCGGCTCGATGATCCCCTTCTCGACCAGCCGGTCCCGGACCCCGGCCAGGGAGGAGAACCCCGGTCCCCCGGAGGCGAAGTCCATCTTCTCGATGAACCGGATGGTGGCCCGGTGCTCCCGGGCGAAGTCGATGAAGTCCTCGATCTCGTCCTCGTTGAATCCCTTCATCACCACCACGTTGAGCTTCAGGTTTTCGACCCGGACCCCCTCCAGGTTGCGGAGAAAGACGCCGAGGTCGCCCCGCCGGGTGATCCAGCGGTAGCGGTCGGGTTTCAGGGAGTCGCAGCTGACGTTGAGGCCGGCCAGGGGGAGGCGGTTGATCCGGTCGAGGTCGAGGTTCCCCACCGCCAGGCTGGTGGTCAGGTAGTAGCCCGGGAAGGGAAGTTTTTCCAGGAAGTCCAGCACGCCCTTCCGGGCCAGCGGCTCGCCCCCGGTGAACCGGAACTTGACGAAACCCAGCTCCCGGCAGATCCGGATCACCCTCTCGATCTCCTCGAAGCGGAGAACGTCGTCGTGGGAGAACTTCTCCACCCCTTGAGCCGGCATACAGTAGCGGCAGCGGAGGGGGCAACGGTCGGTCAGCGAGATCCTCAGGTAGTCGATCTCTCTGTCGAACCGGTCCCGCACGGGGCTTAATCTTCCGCCGGCGACCGCTTCCCCGCGGGGAGGGCGTCGGCGATGTCGGCCAGGTCGTCGAGGAAGGCGTTGAGCATTTTGTAGTAGCCGCCGTGGTCGTTGATCATATGGCTGAGGTCCTTCTCGTGTCCGGCCCAGAAGAGGGAGACCGCCTCGTCGTCCACCCGGATGTAAGTCCCCCGGAGGTGCCCGAGCCGCCTCATCAGGGCCCGGTCGGACAGGATCCGCCCGGCGAATTCAGGGTCGGCGGTATAGATATTCCCGGCCCCGACTCCCACCCGGCCGGCCCGGGGGAGCTTCTCCTCCGGCTTGATGTTGGCCCAGTCGCCGACGATGTCGAGCCGGGGGGCGTCCAAACGGCCGTGGACCAGGATCATCGTCACCGAGATCGGCTGGCCGATCGCCTTCGAGAGCAGCCGGTCGAGCGGACTGCCGACGATGTCGCCTCCGGTCCGGTAGCTGCTGGTCAGGAAGGCCAGAACCCCGCCCGCCTCGCGCCCGATCTCGCCCATTGTCAGCCGGGCGGCGTAACGTCCCCAGACGTCCCCGGCCTTGCCGGTGTAGAGCACCGGATAGCCACGGTGCTCCTTGCCCAGGTACTCCCCGTCGGTATCCGGGACCTCGACGGCCTCCAGCCCGGTCTCCCGGGCGATATTGGCCCGGGCGTCCTGCTGGGCCCGTTCCTGGAAGCCGGCGCAGCCGACCAGGAGCAGAGCCCCGGCCAGCAGTATCATCGGCCGTTCCGGCCGGCGGGACAATCTATTCCATACAGTTTGCATCGCGATTCCCTCCCCGCTCGCTCGTCCGTTGCCGTTTTCCCCGGCGGCAGAGATTCCCGCCCCTGATGACGCGCGCCGATTATAGCGGGACCGGCCGGATATGGAAAGAATTTGCTGGGAAATTTGCGGATTAATGCCTTCCCCGGGGAAAGTCTTACTTCGGGGGAAGAAATTCCCCCAGACCTTCCTTCTCCAGATCCTCCTCGGGGATGAAGCGGAGGGCGGCGGAGTTGATGCAGTAACGGAGCCCGGTCGGGGGAGGGCCGTCGGGGAAGACGTGGCCGAGGTGGGAGTCGCCGCGCCGGCCGCGGACCTCGGTCCGGACGGGGAAGATCGAGCGGTCTTCCCGCTCGACGACGTTCTCCTCGACCAGGGGCCGGGTGAAGCTCGGCCAGCCGGTCCCGGAGTCGAACTTGTCCTCCGAGCTGAAGAGCGGCTCGCCGGAGACGACATCGACGTAGATGCCTCTTCGCTTGTTGTTCCAGTACTCGTTGTCGAAGGGCCGCTCGGTACCGTCCTGTCGGGTGACCCGGTACTGGAGCGGGGTCAGGGTCTTCTTCAGTTCTTCGTCCGGCGGCCGGCGGTAGTTCTCCCGGGTCGGGGGCGGGGAGGGCGCGGCTTTCTCCCGGTCCCAGGTTTCCTCCAGGAAGGCGGCCCGGCCGGAACCCCGCTTGTAAAGCCGGTAGCGGACCGGGCATTTCTTGTAGTATCCCCGATGGTGCTCCTCGGCCGGAAAGAACTCTCCGGCGGGGAGGATTTCGGTCACGATCGGCTTCGCGAAGACCCCCGAGGCCTGGAGATCCGCCCTGGACTTCTCCGTCAGCTCTCTCTGTTCCGGGGTGTGGTAGAAGACCGCGGTCCGGTACTGGCTGCCCCGGTCGGCGAACTGGCCGCCGGGGTCGGTGGGGTCGATCTGCCGCCAGAAGATTTCCAGCAGCCGCCCGTAGGAGACCCGAGAGGGGTCGTAAGTCACCCGGATGGCTTCGAAGTGGCCGGTCCGTCCGGAAGAGACCTCTTCGTAGGTCGGGTCGGGGGTGTCTCCCCCGGTGTATCCGGGCATCACTTCCACCACCCCCTCGATCGGGGCGAAGGGCGGTTCCAGGCACCAGAAACACCCCCCGGCGAAGGTGGCGGTTTTAACTCCGGTTGCCGCTTCAACGGAATTCATCAGGCTTGCTCCGGTTAAAAGAATGAAAAATATTTTCACCAAAAGGGAATATACCACCGGAGCCGGCCGGCGGCAAATCGGCCGGGGGAGGGTTCTTCAGCCGCCGGGGAAATAATCCGTCGCCCGCCGGGGGTCAGGGGCGGAAAAAATCGGCCGCCCAGAGAAAATCGCAGCCGGCGTTGACCGCCGCCCCCCGGTCGCTCTCCATATCCCCGACGAAGAGAGTCTTTTCCGGGGGCGTCCCCCAGAAGTCCATCAGCCGGAGCAGCATCCCCGGTTCCGGCTTCCGGCAGGAGCACCCCTCCCGGGTCCCGTGAGGGCAGAGTTCGATCGAGCCCGCCACCGGCCGGAAACCGGCGGCCGCCTCCACTGTATCCTCCAGCATCATCCGGGCCAGTTCTTCGGTCAGGTAGCCCCGGGCGATCCCCGCCTGGTTGCTGGCGATCCCCAGGCCGGCCCGGCCGCGGGAAGGTGAACCCCAATCGATAGTCGCCAGGGTTTCGATCACCCCGGGGAGGAGTTCCCACTGGTCGGGCGCGTTGGGACAGACCTGCCCCGGGACGGTGCAGCGTCGCAGCGTCCCGTCGGCGTCAAAGATGATCAGGTCGTAGTTCATATTTTCACCGCGGATTTCAGCATGAGGCCCCGCCCCGCCCCCATTAATTTAACCACTGATCTTCACGCATCTTCACGGATCGTTCCCCCGCCCCGGCCCCTCCGTAACCGCTAATTTCACTAATTTTCTCGAATTTTTTCCTACCCCGGCCCCCTGGTTTATCCGCGAATTACACCGGGTTATCCGGAAATCGCCCTTTCTCTCCCGTCTTCTTTAAGCTAATATAATTCATCTTAGCGTCCGTTGGCCGACAGGATACCATAATGAAGACGGTAAAACTTGTTATATCCTTACTGCCCGCGCTGTCGGCGGTGCTGGCCGCGCTCTCCGGCTGCGCTTCGGTTGTCCCGCCGTTCGCTCAACGCACCCCGCCCTATATCGCGGCGGCCGAGCGGGGGACCGTCCACCGCTCGCTGGTTTACAAGACGGTCGACGATATCCAGCTCCGGATGCACATCTTTCTTCCCCCCGACCCGGCCCCGGAAGCCCGCCGCCCGGCGATCATCTTCTTTCACGGCGGGGGGTGGTACGGGGGATCGCCGGAGCAGTTCTTCCCCCAGTGCCGTTACCTCGCTCGCCGGGGGATGGTGGCGGTCTCGGCCGAGTACCGGATCAAGGGCCGGCACGGCACCCTCCCCCCGGCGGCGATGGCCGACGCCTTCACTGCCATCCGCCGGTTGAGGGAGTGGGCCGACCGGCTCTGGATCGACCCCGGACGGATCGCGGCCGGGGGCGGCTCGGCCGGCGGGCAGCTGGCGGCTGCCCTGGCGATGACCACCGGTTTCGACGACCCGGAAGACGACCTCACCATCAGCGCCGAGCCCCAGGCCCTGGTCCTCTTCAATCCCGCCCTCGACGTCAACCTCCTTGACGGCCTGGAGGCTTTCCAGGGGCGGGCGGAAGAGGCCTCCCCGATCTACCAGGTCCGGCCCGGCCTTCCCCCGACCATCATCTTCCAGGGCACCGAGGACCGGACCGTCCCCTACCAGGCGGCGGCCCACTTCACCAACCTGATGAAGCAGGCCGGCAACGACTGCACCCTGGTCACCTTCCGGGGGCTGGGCCACGGGTTCTTTAATTACGGGGAACACGGCAACCGCCACTTCCGGCAGACCCTCTGGGCGACCGACCGGTTCCTGGTCGAGCACGGTTTCCTCGAGGGGGAACCCCTCTTCACCCCGGGCCCGGGTCCGGCGCCGGAAGTCGGGGGGGCGTCCGACGGAGATTAGCCGGGGGAGGGGCGCCATCAGCGGAAATATCCGAGATCGGATCCGGGTGGAGGAGATCCGGGTCGGAAACCTGGAGGATTTCGCCTCCCGGTTCTTCCGGGAGAGAAGCGAGGACGATGTCATTCCGATCACCCCCCGGCAGGCCCGGGCCCAGGTCCGCAACCCCTGCGCCGACCCGGGAGATATCGGCCTCTTCGTGGTTTACTCCGGAAGCCGGCTGATCGGCTACCAGGGGGTGCTCCCCGGCCGGCTCCGCCGGGGCGGGAACCTGAGCAAGGTTTACTGGGGATCGACCTGGTACCTCCACCCCGACTTCCGACGGACCGCGGCCGGGTTCCTGATGGGCCGGCATTTCGGGCGCCGACTTTCGGAAACCGTCTATACCGATGTCGCCCCGGCGGCCGGGAAGCTGATCCTCCGTCTGGGGGCCTCGGAACTGGGGAGTTACCGGTACTGGCGGCTCAACCTGAAGAAAATACCCGGGTCCTGGAGGGGTTCTGCCTGTCGGTTATTCACCCCCGCCCCGCCGCCGGGATTAACCTTCCGCCCGACCGTTCGGGTTCGGGAGGAAGCCGTCCCCTTCGTGACCCCGGCTTCGCCCCCGGCGGAATTTTACCGGGGCCCGAAGGTGGTCAACTGGATGCTGGAATATCCCTGGGTGTCCGAGTCCGCGGACCGGGGGGAGGCCGGGTGGGGATACCTCTTCACCCACCGGCGTCGCCTGTTCCGGATGACCGCCTTCGAGATCTTCGGCGGCGACAATGACTACCGCGGTTACCTGGTTCTCTCCCTCTCCGCCACCTCCCGGGAGAGGACGATGAAGATCCTCGATTACCGGATCTCGTCACCGGGCGACGTGCAATCGATTCTTCCCTTCGCCCTCCGCCGGGCCGGGAAATACCGGGCCGATATTGTCAATATCCCCGGGGAACTGATCTCCTCCCGGGCCCGGCGTTCCCTTCTTTTTCGCTTCGCCCGGACCCGCCGGCGGCCCTACCTCGGTGACCTCCGGAACCCGGACAGCCCCCTGGCGAAAGCCGCCGGGGAGATCCGGCTGCAATACTGCGACGGCGACACCGCCTTCACCTGAAAGAGGTGTTGCCGCTGTTAACTGATAACTGATCACTGACTACCGTCCTGGAAATGATCGTTCTCTTCTACCACCTGATCTCTCCCCGGGAACCCCCCCATCTCCGGCCGCTCTATCGCTGCAAGTCCCCCCGGGCCTTCGCCGCCGACCTCCGGTTCCTGAAAAACCGCCGCCGGATCCTTTCCCACGATGAAGTTGTGGAATACCTGGAAGCCGGCCGTCCTCTCCCGCCGGACTCGGTCCTGCTCACCTTCGACGACGGTTACCGGGAGTGCTTCACCGAGGTTCGTCCGCTGCTGCTCGAACACCGGGTTCCGGCGGTCTTCTTCGTCCCCTCGGCCCTGGTCGGCAACCGCCGGCTGGCTTACCGGAACGCCGCCGCCCTGGCCCTCTCCCGATTGAACCGGCTCCCCCGCCGCCGGCTGGGCGGTCCGCTGCGACGGTTGGAAGCCTTGCTCGATTCGCCCCTGCCCGGACGGCCGGCCGCGGCGGCGGCCCTCCGGGGACTGGGTCCCGGCGACGGGGAAATTCTCGCCCGGGCCTGCCGGGAACTGGGAGTCGATCCGGATGAATACTTGAGTCGGCGGCGCCCCTACCTGGAAGAGGAGGAGGTGAGGAGGCTGGCCGCCGACGGCTTCACCATCGGCGGCCACAGCCGTCTCCACACCCCGCTCGACGGACTGGGGGAGGCGGAACTGGAGGAGGAGATCGTCGGTTCGACCCGGGCGGTCCTGAAACTCTCCGGGCAGGCCCGGGCTCCCTTCGCCTTTCCCTTCGCCGGTTTCCGGGCCCCGGCGGATCTTCTCGCCCGGCTCCTGGAGCGATATGTTTTTCTCACCCTGGTCTTCGGGGGGCCGGAGACGGGAAATCCCCGGCTTATCTCCCGCCGTCTCTGGGCGGACACCCCGGCGGGGACCGGCGGGCGGCGGACCAACCTTCCCCGGCTGCTGAAAGAGTTCGAAAGGCCGGACAGCCTTTGAGGGGGGGATCAGTCCATTTTCGGGAGGGGGACGGTGAAGTAATCCTCGGGGTAGCGGAAGATCTCGGGGATGACCGCGATCGTCCCCCCGGTGTGACCCGGGTTGACGAACCGCCAGACGGTCTCCCCGCCGGGGTCGACCTCGAAGACGGTCCCGGTCTCCGACTCCACCACCAGGGTGTTGCCGTTGGGCAGGCGCTGGTTGGAGCCGAGCAGGCGGGTGAAGAAGGGCCGGTTCGGCTCACCCCGGTACTCCCAGCCGATTTTCCCGGTCAAAGGGTCGACCTCGAGGACCCGGGAAGCTTCCAGGCCGTTGTCGAAGATCATTATCCGGCCGCCGGCCACCAGGCGGGCCTTGTGCTGGTAGGAGAGGTTGGTCGGCCCCCAGCCCCAGACGATCTCCTCCGCTCGGGGATCGTAGATGAAGACGAAACTCAAGTTCCGCAGGGAGAGGAGGATATTCCCCTCCCGGTAGATCTCCGGGTCCCGGCCGGCCAGGGAACCGTCGAAGACCTCGATCGAGTTGGCGTGGAGGATGTCCAGCGGGCGGTCGTCGGAGATCAGGTTGACTGCCGGGAGGAGGAAGGCGTAGGGCGAACCTTCCAGCATCTCCAGGATGGAGTAGGACTTCCGCTCCCGGCCGTCCGGCCCGAGCACGGTTACGTAGTCGACCAGGATCGGGGTCCGGCGGTGGTGGCGGGGAAGGAGTTCCTCCCGGGCGGTCAGGAGATAAATCTCCCCTTCCGGGGTGATCCAGAGGTCGTGGTGGGCCTGGCCGGTATAGGTCCAGACCGGCCGGGATTCCCGGTCGAGCCGGACCAGGGCGATGTAATCGTAGATCGCCAGCAGTTCGAGGTCGGGGAGGGCGTGGGCGAACCGGAGGCCGGTCAGCCTCCCCCCCCGGGAGATGTCCGGGAACCGGTGGAAGAGCTCTTCCCGGGGGTATTCCCAGCGGTGGAGGAGATTGCCCTCGAGATCGATCAGCTTGGCCCCGTCGAAGTGGCCGGAGGTGTAGAGACTGTATCCCGGGGAAGCTTCCCCCCGGCGGTGGAGGGTGACGCCCCCCTCTTCCGCCCCGGCCGGCCGGACCCCGGTCGAGAGGTAGGGCAGGGACCGGATCGCCTCGAAGTCGGTGGTGGCCGGTTGCGGCCGTCTTTCCGGTTCGACGGGGCGGCGGGTCAGGCCCCGGTAGAGGAGAAACACCCCGGCCGCCAGGACCAGGACCGCCCCGAGCGGGAATAATTTAACCTTTTTCATCGCCTGTGGTATCCTCGCGGAGGTTAAGACCAGGTTCGATTTTCCGGGGTTAACCTACCCTACATCGACGGTAGTTTCAATATCTGGTTTATGCAGGGCAGAGAAGAACGATGTCCGAGACCGGCGGAAGAAAAATTCCCGGAGGTTTTACCGGCCCGGTGTATTTCCACCTCGCTCCCCCCGGCCCGCCCGACCGGGCGGTCTACCAGCACGCGGCGGTCTGCCTGGCCGAGGGGCTGGGCGAGCTGGGGATCCCCTATTTTTCCAACCGGGACTACTGGCGGACCGGGCGGGGGGAGAATGACTACCTCTTCCGGAAAGACCCCCGGGTCGGTCAGGAAGACTGCCGGGTGGCGGTCATCGACCGTTGCTGGTTCTCCTCCGGGGGTAAGTTCCCTCCCCGGCTGGTCCGCCCCGGGCGGAGACACCTGGCGGTCTGTCTCGATCTCTCCGACGGACACGTCACCCCGTCCTGGCGGCGGGACTTTTCCCGCTTCGATTGCATCCTCCGCGGCCACTGGAACCGGAACTGTTACTACCCGAAAAATTTCCGTCCCTGGGCCTTCGGGCTCTCCCGACGGATTATCGCCGCCGCCGCGCCCGCCGGACCCTTCTCCGCCCGGCGGCGGGTCCTGCTGGCCAACTTCCGACTCCCCCACCCGGTCCGGACGATGGCCGAGAAGGTCTTCTACCCCCGGCTGGCCCCGGTCCTCCCTCTCGACCGGACGGCGGAAGGGTGGGAGGAGGCCCCGGCCGACCCCGAAGCCCGCCTCTTCTGGGAGCAGACCGGGCGCCGCCACCACCCGGCCTACTTCCGGCGGCTGAAGGAGTCGGCGGCCTCGGCCGCATTCAGCGGTTTCTTCCTCCCCTCCCTCCCCCGGTTGCTCCGCCGCCCCCGGGGCGAACGGCTGGCGGCCCGGCTGGGCCGGCGGCCCGACCCCGAATCCCGAAGGGTCTCCCAGTGGGAGAGCTGGCGGTTCTGGGAGACGCTGGCCGCCGGGGCGGCCGCCGTCCATCTCGACTTCGAAAGTTACGGGCTCGCCCCCCCGGTGCTTCCGGTCAACGGGGTCCACTACCTCGGCCTCTCCCCGGAGAACCTCGACCGGACCGTCCGGCGCCTGGCCGACGACCCCGGGTGGCTGGAGGGGATCTCGGCGGCCGGGCGGGACTGGGCGCTGAAACACTACGGGCCCCGGGCGACGGCGGTCCGTTTTTTGGAAGCAATTACCGGAGGAACCCGACCGTGAAAAAGACCTTCATCGCCCTGCTGCTCTTCAGCCTGGCCGGTTTCATCCTGGCCCGGACCGGGGGGCTCTTCAACTTCCTGGTCTTCGCCGCCCTGGCCTCCTGGACCCTGCTGGCCGCCCTGGCCCTGGCGGCCGTCGCCGTCTTTCTCCGTCTCAACCGTCGGGGGAGATGGGCCCTGGTGATCCTGGCCGCCGTCGCCGTTCTCCTGGCGGCCGCCCGGGGGATGGTGATCTCCCCCGGGGACCCGGCCGACAGCAGGCCCTCGATCTCCGACCTGACCTCGCTGCCCTACCTGAGCTGGGTCCCGGGCCGGGGGGAGATCGAGCGGCGGGGGGCGGTGGTCCGCGACCCGGATAGGGTCGCCGAGGGCTTGAACCTCTACGCCCCCCGCAACCTCTCCACCGCCTTCCTGGTCGACCGGAAGGGGGAGGTGGTCCACTCCTGGTCGTCGGATTACTTTCCCGGCGAGGGCTGGCACCACGTGGTTCCGGCCGATGACGGCGGTCTCTACGTCATCGTCCGGGACCGGGGCCTGCTCCGGCTCGACCGGGACTCCAACCTGCTCTGGGTCAAGGAATGCCGGGCCCACCACGACCTGGCCGTCTCCCCGGAGGGGGATATCTTCCTGCTGGTCTACCGGGAGGAAGTGGTCTCCTGGCGGGGGCTCCCGCTGCCGGTGGTCAACGACCTGATCGTCCGCCTCTCCCCGGAGGGGGAGCTGAAAGAGCAGATCTCCCTCTACCCGATCCTCTCCGACCGGGTGACCGGCGAGCGGGCGGCCCTGATCTACCGCGACCTGCTCAAGCCGAAGAGGGTGAGGGATTTCATCCGGGCCCGGAGGAGATCCGGGCACCTCCTGGCCGACCAGCTAGCTTACGACGTCTTCCACGTCAACACCCTGGGCCTGCTCGACCGCGACCTGCCCGGCGCGGGCCGGGAGGGCGACTTCATCTTCTGCTCCCTGATGCTCGACCTGGTGGGGACGATCGACCGGGCGGGGGAGGGGGTGGTCTGGAGCTGGGGGCCGGGGGAGCTGGACAAGCCCCACCAGCCCACCGTCACCCCCGAAGGGAAGATCCTGATCTTCGACAACGGCTTCTTCCGGGGCTGGTCCCGGGGGATCGAGGTCGCCCCCTCCACCGGGGAGATCGTCTGGGAGTACACCGCCCAACCCCGGGAGGACTTCTTCACCGCCACCCGGGGCGGCTCCCAGCGGCTGGCCAACGGCAACACCCTGATCACCGAGAGCAACAGCGGTTACGTCTTCGAGGTCACCCCGGAGGGAGATACGGTCTGGGAGTTCTACAACCCGGAGACCGACCCCGCCGCCCGCGTCCGCTCCGCCATCTATCGGATGACCCGGATCGGGAATCAGGGGTTCCAGGCGGAATAATCGCCGGTTCAGACCGGCCGCCCGGCGAGGCGGCGGAACAGTCGGAGGAAGCTTCCTTTCAGCGACCGGTCCCGCCGGAGACGGTAGCGGGCGAGCTGTTCGTCGAGCGGTTCGGTCAGAATCTTCCGGGCGTCGGCGGCGATCCACTCCCCGTAAGCCCGGGGGGACCGGAAACGCTTCCGGCTTCCGGTGGCCGAGGCGGCGGCCACCGCCCCCTCCCGGTAGTCGGGGTCGCGGGGGTCGTCGAGGTGGCGGGCGAAGAGCGGGGGGAGGGGGTAGCCGTTGACCAGGCCGTCGGCGGTCATCCGGTACTGATCGAGGGGGACCCCGTAATCTCCGGGGGGGGAGAGATACTTCCGGAGGTGTTCCTTCCGGGCCAGCCAGGCGGCGCCCCCAATCCAGAGGTTCCGGAAGACCCGGGCCCCTCCAAGCTCGATGATCTTGTGACGGCCCAGGTCTTCGTCCCAGTCCCCGGGGAGGAAGGTCCAGCAGCCGAGCAGACCGAAACGCTCCTCCCTCCGGAGCAGCGGCGCGATCCGCCCGATCCAGCCGGGCGGGGTCAGGATGTCGTCGTCGATCTTCCCCGCCAGGTCGCTCCGGGCCCGGTCGAGAAACCAGAGGAACGGTTCCCGCTGGCCGCGGTTGTCCGGGGAGAAATGCTTCTCCGCCACCCGATGGTCCTCCAGCCCGGCGATGAAATCGGCCGAACCGTCCCGGGACCCGTTGTCCCAGATCCGGAGCCGGAAGGGATCGGTTCCGGCCAGGAGACCGGCCAGGGATCTTTCCAGGTAGTCCCGCCGGTCCCGGGTGACCAGCAGGAGGTCGACCGGGGGAGGTGACGGTGTCCTCTCAGGGGGCGCCGAGTTCATCGTATTCTCCGGGCGTCATCACCAGCCCGGCGGAGATCTCCGACCGGCCCCGGAGGGCGAAGGCGGCGATCCGGCGGGCCCCGTCCAGGATCAGGCAGGTCCCCGGTTGGGCGTCCGCCCCCAGGACCCCGAGGACCCCGGCGGAGATGAAGACCGGCGGATCCCAGCGTTCGGACTTCTTCCGGGCGTAGCGGGCGATCTGACGGGCCCGGCCCCGGGACGGAGGGTCCCGGCGGAGGACATCAAAGACCCCGGAAAGTTTGTGTTCGGAATAAGTCTGTCCGGTCTCCCGGTCCCGGAGCCGGCAGCGGCATTGGGCCGCCAGCAGCCGGCCGAATCTCTCCTCGAAGTCTTCCGGGAGTTTCAGCCCGAACTTCGGTTCGGCGGTGGCCCGGATCCCCCGGAGGAGGGATTCCAGCCCCTTGCCGAACCCCCTGATCCGGTAAGAGGAAAAGTACTCCCGGACCGGGACCCCGCTCCCCGGGGCCGGAGAGAGGCTGATCGCTATGTTCTTCTCGGTCGGGCCGAGAGGCAGGCAGAGATAAACGCCGTCCGGACTGACCGGCCGTCCGTCCGGCCGGTCGGGGTTACGCGCCAACCGGGTCACGGCGCCGGTCCGGACTTTCCAGGTCGGCGAGGATCCGCCGGACCCGGTGGTTATAGGTATGTTCCCGGAGGGCCCGCTCTCCGGCCGCCCGGCCGATCTCGGCGGTCCGGCGGGGTTGGCCGGTGTAATGGAGGACTTTCTCGACCAGTTCATCGATCGAGGAATAGGTCTCGACCTCTTGTCCCGGGATAAACATCCGTTCCAGGTGTTCCCGCTCGTCAACCAGCTGGAAGGAACCGGAACCGGCGATGTCGAAGAGCCGGGGGTTGACCCCGGTGCCGTCGTTGATGAAGTGGTGGTTGAGGACGATCCGGCTCCGGTTGTAGAGGAGATTGACTTCGCGGGGGGGCATAATCCCGTTTTTCAGGATATGCCGGTAGATCCCGGGATAGCGGAGCCGGAAAAACTGTTGCCGGGGGCCCCGGTGCCAGTACTTCCCGACCAGCCCGATCCTCAGCTCCAATTCGGCCGCCTTCCGCAGCAGGTCATCCAGGATCTCCAGGCGCTCCCCGTAGGGCGTGCCGACGAAGACGATGTCGTATATCTTCTCCTCCGATTTCAGCGGACGGTAGAACTCCGGGTTATAGCCGGGCGGGAGGTAGGAAGCCCGGGGGTTGGTTTCAGCGATCAGGGGGATATCGATCGGTTCGTAGGTATAGACCAGGTCGTAATATTCCAGCCCTCTCCGGGTGATGGGGAGGGTGAGGATGCTGTCGAGCAGGTAAAGGATGAGCTTGATTCCGCGTTGTCGCAGCCACTCCAGCCGGTTGGGGAGAAGAACGTTACCCGACAGGGTGAAGAAGAGGTCGGGCTTCTCGGCTTCGACGGTTGCGACCAGGGCCCGGTCGATCTCCTCGAACCGGGCCCGGTATTTCCTTTTCCGATAGGGGTTGAGGGATAATGTCTTGGAGAATCGGCTATCCCGGTAATCCAGAATCACGGCCTCCCAGTCGAGGTCGCGGAAACCGGCGGCGACGCTCTCGTTGAACCGGAAGTAACTGTTGCCGTAGATCAATACTTTCATAGCGATGAAGAAACCGTTGAACTTACGGATTGAACCGTCGCTGTTCGAGGTTATCCGGGTCAGGACCGGATCATCGTCAGCAGCATCTTGAATCGTTCGACGGCTTTCAGGGCGTGGGGCTCGTCGGCCGGCATCACGACGAACTCGCCGGCCTCGAGCCGGAGGGTTTGGCCCGAGATGGTGATCTCGGCTTCGCCGTCGATCAGCTGGACCAGGGCATCGAAGGGGGCGGTGTGTTCGCTCAGGGCCTGGCCCCGGTCAAAGGCGAAGAGGGTCACCGTCCCGGTCGGTTTTTCCAGGATGGTCTTGCTGACCACCGCCCCCGGCTGGTAGTCGACCAGGTCGGGAAGTTTCAGTTTTTCCGGTTGGTCGGTCATCGGAGTTGTCTCCTTGAAATCCGTTCGGGTTATCGCCGGGCCCCGGTTAAATCCGTTTCCGGACCGGGGGGTGTTCGACACCGTACTTATCCGCGATCAGGTTGGCGGAGATCCTTCCCGACTCGAAGATGGTGGGCAGTCCGGAGCCGGGATGGGTCCCGCCCCCGACCAGACAGCAGTTCTGGCATTCCTCAAAACGGTTGTGGGGGCGGAGGTAGATCATCTGCCCGAAGTTGTGGGCCAGGTTGAAGGTCGCACCGGCGTAAACGTTGTAACTGTCGAGCCATTCCCGGGGGGTGATCTCCCGCTCGGTTACTATGTGGGAGCGGAGCCCGGTCATTCCGGCCCGCTTTTCCATACGGTCCAGCACCAGCTCCCGGAAACCGGCCTTCTCCCGTTCCCAGTCGATATCTCCCCGGAGGTTGGGGGCCGGGACCAGGACGTAGACGGCCGAGCCGCCCTCCGGGGCCAGGGTGGGGTCGTTGACCGAGGCGTTCCGGACGTAGAAGGAGATATCGGAAGAGAGTTTCTTGGCGTTGAAGACCTCCTCGACGTTCTTCCGGTAGTCGTCGGCGAAGAAGATGGTGTGGTGGGGGAGGTCGTAGAGCCTGTCCAGGCCCAGGTAGAGCATATAGGTCGAGCAGGAGAACTTCCGCCGGGCCAGTCCGGCCGGGGTGTATTTCCGGAGAAAACCTTCCGGGAAGAGATTTTCCATCGCCCAGCCGAAGTCGGCGTTGATCACCACCTCGTCGGCTTCGAACCGTTCCCCGGAATCCAACAGCACCCCGGCGGCCCGGCGCCCGTCGACGATGATCTCCTTCACCGCCGAAGACAGCCGGATCTCGGCCCCCCGCTTCCGGGCCGCCTCGGCCATCGCC
>PWXJ01000049.1 GCA_003561965.1 PVC group bacterium | reverse complement strand
CGGGGATTAAGTTTTATTCGATATCACATCCCGGGACACTGTCAAGAAGGATCGAGGGTTTTTCAGGGAAATCGCAATCGCTCTTGAACATATTGGACTGCTTCCTCCGCGGGCCGGGCGGAGAGGCGGCCTTCCTTGTATGCTTGATAGCGTCGTTCCGCTTCCTCAACCCAGAGCCGTTCGGTCTCGGCATCATCCAGCGGATCCAGGCTCTTGATGAGCCGCTTCTGCTGCTCGCGCCCGGGACGGGCAGCCCGGGAAAAGTCGAGGTGCCCGGTGACGTCTTCTCCATCGTCAAATTTTTTGTCGAATTCCTCAGTCTTCATATCGTTCAACCTCTTTCGCTCATAAGCGCTGTACGAAGATGATCCGGGGACCGGCCGGGTTGATTATATTCGTTTTTGATTAAAGGGGGAGATTGCTACGGGTCCAACCGGCGCGGTCTTGGTTATCTTCGAACGTAGCGGACCGGCCCGGTCAATTTCCTGATCCTTCCCTCGCTGACCGCCCGTTTGAGCCAGGTATTCAGCTGGCCCTTCGCCACATCCAGACGACCGGCCAGATCCGCTCCGGAAGCCGGCTGGTCAAGCGCGCTGAGGATCACCGGTAAAACCGCGTCATAGATAGAGGCATATTCTTTTTTCTCCTGAAAATTGCCTGGAGCGGGATTCGCGGCAAAGGCACCGGTGGATTCCCGGATCAGGGCCGGCTCTTTCTCCCGCCGGACGGCGGGTTCCCGGGGGAAAAGAGGCAATTCACCTTCCCGGGCGGCGAGCCGCCGGGGCCGGGAGGCTTGCCGTAATAGTTCGGGCGTCAGGCGGCCGGACGAGATGTCGGGGAAGGGAACCGCACCCTTTTCCAGAAGTTTCAAGTTGCCCGAGGGTACTTTACCGCTTGAACGGACAAAAACCGGCCGGCCCGATTCGCGCCTTAATTCTTCGACGGCGCCCGTCCACGTCCCGCCCTTCCCATACGCGGAGGAGACCACCAGGCCGTAATCCGCCAGCGCGTAGATCAGCTTGTTGCGGCCCATCGCGTTGCCGACGAGAAACCGGGATTCGGGGTTGTAGGGGGAGATCAGGAGCAAGCGGCCGTCGGCCAATGATTCACGGAACCTATGATCGACGCTGTTTCTCAGGAGATGATCGGCCAGCACGCCGACGACGGTGCCCCCGGAGTCCAGCGCGCCTTTCATCGCTGTCAGGTCAACCCCCCGCGCGCCTCCGGAAATAACCGGCATACCGCTGGCGGCGCACTGAGCCGCGGTATCGCGGGCAAAGGTTTCGCCCGCCCGGTCCACGTTTCGCGACCCGACGATCGCCAGACCGCCCCCCGGAAGAAGCGAGCGCGATCCGGCCCCGAAAATTACCGGCGGCGCTTGTTCTTTCAGATGCCGCCGGTAGCGGGCCGGATAGTCCGAGTCGCTGCGGCAGAGAATCCAGATCCCGCTCTGATTCCATTTCTCCAGGGCAAAACCGAGTTTGACCCCGCGTTGCATTAAAGCCGCCAGCCGCGGTTCCGGGATCTTGATCTCGTCGGCCAGAACCGGGAGTTGACCGGGAGAAAGCAGATCAGCCGGCCGCAACTCCTTCTCCCTCAGCCAGCGGGCGACCTGGTTGTACTCCCGCAGGCCCAAGGGCTGGAAATTTTCTCCCGGCCCCAGGTATCCGCAGAGGAGCAGGATGACTTTCGCGTCCCGGCTCAGTTCGTTCATTATTTGTTCCGGGCTTACTCGATACGATGGAATCTCTTTGGTCTGAACCAGCCCCGCGTGATAGGGCCGGACCGGGATGCCATTGTCATTAAGCCACTTCGCCACCCGCTCGGCGTCGCGCTGGGTCAGGGTGCAAATAATGCCGCTGCCGGGAAGCGCTGGGAAGACACGTAACCGGGTACGGGTTATATCGGGTTAAGGACCAGGCTGACTGGAAAGTATTTTAACCGGTGCCGGGAGAAATGAAAAGGCCAAAGGAAAATTCGGTAAATGAAAAACAATGAATATTTTTCAATAGGCCTGCTTATTCATTTCCCCGGCGAACCGGTCCCGGCCGCCCCGGAAGGAACAGAGAGGGCAATGTCATTGTTGGGTCGGGGATGAAGGAGGGTACGCGATTTAATTTGGAGGCTGAACGGCAGGTATGCTTCTGTTCGTTTATGGTTAATTACCAGCGTCTTACGCATATACGCCAAATATCGCGCCAATAATTTGGCGTTTTACCAATACTTCGCTATAAGTTGCAGTCAAACATCTTATAGCTTTGGTCGGGTTTTTCCAGTGTTGGTCTGGGATAGATCAGCAAGATTTACGCTGAATTCAGCATATTTTATGCTGATCCAGCATAACTTGCGTATCCTGGAGTCAAATACTGCGTAATGTCTTGCGGGCCAACGCTCCAGGATATTGAGCCATATATTCCAGTCTCCCGACGACGAGCCCTTGCCGGTAAATTGACTCGAGGCGTCAAATAATTGACCGGGAGCATAAATCTCTTCGGGGAAATTGAGTACAATTGCACTCAAATCAGGATACACCAGAAACCCGGAATCGATGGTTTTGAGGGAAAAATTCCGGGGATCGATCAAGGGATTTCTCCCGGGCCGTAGCTTGTTCCTGACTAGCCGCCGCGGCCCTGTTCGGGAACGCCCTGGGGAGACCGGCGATATACGCCTACGGGCATCTGGGGGAACACCACTTCAGGTATTTCGGCCTCCTGGAGGAGCGTTATGGGGTGAAGACGAGGCTGCTGATGACCGGGCGTCTCTCGATACTGCACATCCGCTACGCGGAGGGCTACAACGCCGTCTCCCGCGCCCTGCTGAGGAGGCGCTTCGGGTGGGACATTCTCGAGGAGTGTTTCGAGGAAACACTCCACCCGGTCGTCCGGGAACCCGGGGCGCTGCCCGGGCCAACCCCCCTCCCCCTCTTTCCTCCCTCTTTCCTCCCCCCGTTGGGGGAAGGGTGAATCAATCAAATCCCCCTTCCGGTCGGCTTGGATCCGTAATCTCTGAGAGCAAAACAGCGGCGCTCCGTGCCTCGGCGCCGCTCCTTCCGGACAAAAAAAATCGGCGCTTTAGCACATTTGTATAGCGGAGCAAGTAGCCTGCTTAAATCACCGCTTTTATAGTTCTGTTTCTATAGCACCACAACACCTGCCGCTGTTAAGCGAAGAACGAATTTCCGTCGTATGCCGCCAGCGAACAACTCCCCCACAGTTAGTGTTTTGAAGCTCGACGATTACCTCAAGCTTGACGGTTGATGCCCTTGGTCAGCCTGTTCCCAACCTATGCTTCCAGTAGTCGGGATCCCGGTGAAGATGCATTACGGCAAGGATGAAAATTCCGTCCGGCTTAATGCTGTAAAGCACGCCGTAGGGAAAACGGTGGACCAGACAGCGGCGGACCCCGGATTCAAACTCTTGCCACATTGCCGGATAATCAACTGCATTCCGGATAGTGGAGTAGACCTCCCGGGAGAAGTCAAGGCCAAGGCCAGGATCGCAGCTCTCATAGTATGCGACCGCCTGGACAAACTCCTCATCCGCCTCGGGATGGAAGTCGAAGGTCATACCGAGAAACGCTTACGGATCCTGGCGAAGACCTCTTCTCCCGGGATCGGTTTGACACGCCCGGAACGGAGTTCCTCAAGCCGCCGCCGGGCAACGGCCGCCCATTTCCGGTCGATCTCGGGGTCCGGGGGATTGAGGGACCTCAGCAGAGAGTCAACAACAACCGCCCGCTCCTCCACCGGGAGCGATTCCGCCTCGCGTATGATTTCGGCTGTGCTCGACATAGTCTACCTCTTGTTAGGCTCCGGCAGAACTCTACCACAGTTATCTTCCCCTGCCAATCCGGAAGGTTAGAATGGAAGGGAACCCACTGATACGTTGGGAGCGGTCTGTCAGCGCTGTTACCGGAACCTACGGCTATGCCGTTGCCAATTGATATGAGAACTCGTTGACGTCCGTTTGCTGCTTGGCGTGCTCGATGGTCATACTGACAACCCGTCCATCCTGGTCGACTTCAACAAGAACGTTCTCGTTCAGGTCGTAAGTTTCGGCTACAGACTGCCTGCTGAAAGTCAGCAAGAGCGTGTCCGTATCCTGAAAGTACTTGGCTTGCATAACTCACCTCCGCGATCTTCTGTCGAATCATAGTCGAAGAGTACAACGTCCGGCCGGATAAATCCAGCTATCGATTCTCCCCGAACTCACAGGCAACCGGAGCCTGAGTTTTCAGCGGAAGCTGCCGACAGTGCCGCCCGATAGGTCGTATTTCGACGGCCAGGTCCAGCCCCTTTCCCTCGTTCTCGAAGAGTGGGGAGATCAGATTCTCCACGGCCCAGTGGGAACGCCTCAGTTCATACTGGTAAGCCCTCCCGGCGCGGCGGCAGGAGACAACGCCCAGGTCGGCCAGCCTCTTCAGCGCCCGCATCGTCGACAGGTTGGCCAGACCCGAAAGACGCTGGACCTGGCGGCCGGTCAGGGGCGTTCCGCTCCGGAAGAGAACCCGCAGGACTCCGATCTGTCCCGGAGAGTGAAACAGGTCTTCTAAAGTGATCTTGAGCATAATCCGATTTGCCTATTTG
>PWXJ01000048.1 GCA_003561965.1 PVC group bacterium | reverse complement strand
GGCGGGTTGAAGCCCCGGGCCTCGTCGATCAGGGCCGGGTTGTTCCCGGTCAGCTCGTTCTCCCGGGGGGGGTTGACCAGGAGGACCTTCATCGGGCCGATCGTTTGTCGATCAGGTCGGCCAGCAGCCCCAGGGCGAGAACCTGAAGCCCCGCCATCAGGAGGACCACCGTGGTCACCATCCCGCCCCCGCCGGCGATCAGCCGGTAGGTCAGCAGCACCAGCCCCAGTGCCAGGAGAACACAACCGGCGGGAACGAAGATCTTCAACGGGTTGAAGTAAAGCGAGGTCCGGATGATCAGGGTCAGGAGGTTGAAGGTATCCTGGAGGGGCCGGAACTTGGAGCGGCCGGAACGCTTGTGGTAGTCGATCGGGACGTAGCGGACCGGCCTGCTGTTGCAGAGAAAGGCCACGGTGATGGTGGTGGTGAAGGAGAACCCGTCGGGGAGGATGGGGAGGAATTTCTCCGTCGCCTCTTTCCGGAAGATCCGCAACCCCGAGTTGAGGTCGGGGATCTTCATCCCGGTCAGGTAGTCGGCCAGTTTCTTCAGCAGCCACTTGGGGAACCGGCGGAAGGGGGGGATGGCGACGTTCTCCCCGGTCCGGGCCCCGACCACCATATCGTAGTCTTCGGCCGCCGCCAGCAGCCGGGGGATCGCCTCCGGCGGGTAGGTCCCGTCGGCGTCGACGATCAGGACCCGGTCGTAGCGGGCCCGGCCGATCCCGGTCTTCAACGCGGCCCCGTAGCCCCGGTTGGCCGGCTGCTCGACCAGGACCGCGCCGGTCCCCCGGACGATCTCCGCCGTCCGGTCGGTCGAGCCGTCGTCAACCACGATGATCTCGAAATCGACCCCGGTATTCTTGAGGACCGCTTCCACCTCCCCCAGCACCCCCCCGATCCCCGCCTCCTCGTTGTAAGCCGGTATGATGACCGAAATTCCATTCATACACTTATCATAAGAGAATTGTTCACCCGCTGTCAATTATAAGACCGGCGAGGATGTCGGGATCAGACCGGATTATTTCCCTGGAGTAATTCGTGGTATATGGCCAGGTAACGATCGAGGTAATGATTCCAGTTTCGCTTCTCGATCACGAAACTCTTCGCCCGGGCGGCCAGGCCGGCGGCGTAATCCGGATCGGTCAAGATGCGGATGGTCGCCCGGGCAATCTCTTCCGGTTTGCCGTAAGTGAAGGGATGGAAGTTATCTTCGAGAATGCACTTGTTGTACCAGCGGTCGATGCTGACGATCGGGACACCGCTGGCGGCGGCCTCCAGGAGGCTGTACCCGGCGTTTCCGGCGGCGACATAGACCCTGGCCCCGGCGTAGATCTCGGGCAGTTTCTCCGGGGGGACCTTCCCGATGAAATCGACCCGGTTGTTCACTTTCAGCTTCCTGGCCAGGCTGATCAGGTATCCCTTCTGGTTCCCGTCGCCTGCGATTACCATCCTGATGTCGGTTTCCTTGAGGATGAGGGGCAGAGCCCGGAGGATGTCCTCGACCCGCTTGTACCGGGTAAGTTCACAGAGCGAAAGGATATAGTCGGAGCGGCTTCGATCACATTTGAACCGGGCAATGTCGATCGCGTAGCCCGGTTCGTGAAAAATCCGGCGGGGCCGGTAGGTCTCCATCAGTTCCAGGGCGTGGAGGTTAGGGGTGATCACGGCCTCAACCTTGTTGACCGTGTAACTGAACAGGGTCGGTTTCAGGAACTTCCAGAGGGCAATGACCGGGAGCTGCCGCCGGAAAGCGTGGGCCCCGTAGTTGTGGATGGTCATCACCGCCGGGATCCCTCCCTTTCGGCTGGCCAGGGCGGCCAGGAAACTGGTCAGATAGACGTGCCCGTGGATGTGGATTATGTCGTTCTCCCGGGAGAGCCGGCGGAAGAAGTCCGGGGAGGGTAGGGGATTCCGAAAACCGGGGATCGGGTGCGCCGCTGGGAAGGAACGGACTTCGATTCCTTGATAACTTTCCGGTGAGCGGCTGCAGGTATATACCACGGGTTTTTCACCCCGCTCCTGAAGGTGGAGAGAAAGCTCGTAAACGTGCTGCTCTATGCCCCGGATGACCTCGGGGTAAAAATACGGGGTTACGTGGATTATCCTCATATCCGGTCAATAGTGATTATTCCGGCCCCCCGGGCCCGAGAACCAGTTCCCGGGTGTCACGTTGATCGTGGAGGGCGAAGAAGGAATGATTGTTGATTCCGGACACCGACCGCACTTCAATTAACAGGGGTTGGCCGGCGGTAATCTTCTCGCCGGGAACGGTCAGGCAGAAGATTCCGCTCTCGTGGATGAACCTGGCCAGGGGAAAGAATCTAAGAACGAAACCATTCTCCTCCCAGGTTTTCGGCCGTTCTTCCGGGTTGGTATTGAAGATCAGGATCGGTTCTCCGACGACCAGCAGTTCCGCCTCTCCGATCGAATTAATAGCCGCGCTGAACAAGAATGTCGTCGTTCTCTGTTCAGGACTGGCACCGGTAAACCAGGAGACGGACTGGTTTGATTGTCTGGTTCGCACCAGCCAGCTTCTCGTTTTCCGGAAGGTGGTCGGCCAGGTATAGCTCTGGATATCATAGACACTGTCCGTCGAGGCGTTGAGCCGCGAGAAACCCTGGACGGCGGCTCCCCCGATTTCCGCGAGATATTCCGCGATGGCCCGTCGCCGGGAGCCCAGAAGCAGGGACCTGTTCTCCATCCTTTCCCAGAAGCGGTCAGTCTCTTCCCGCGCCGGCTGTAGAAATAGGAAAGGGGGGCGGACCGGCTTGAAGGCCAGGACCGTGAACAGATAAAGAGCCGTCGCCCCGGCCAGGATTCCGGCTGCGATCTTGACGGTTCCCCGGCGTCTCATTATCGGCCCTCCCGGCCGTTTTCTGTTTCCGCCCGGTTTTCGACCACCAGGGCGACGATCCCGAACGGCGGCGAGCCGGCCCAGCGGAAAGAGAAGGATTCCGATCTCGGGTACAATTTGGCCAATTCTTCGATAAATTCCCGCTCCGCCTCCGTTCCGATCACCGCCAATCCCCCGTCTCCGGCGGCCCGGAGGAGGTTCCGGTCGATGGCTTTCTGCGAGTTGGCCTCGAAAGCTCGTTGGATGAATTTCCCGTCTTTGAACTTGAACCGGCGGAGGTTGATGTAATGACGGACCTCGTGGTGGAAATAGGGTCGGACACGGTCATCAAGGAAATAAACAGGGTCAGGTCCATCCAGGGCCCGGTCCAGGAAATATTCGATTTCCTTCAACTGTTGCCAAACCCGTAGTTCGTAGTTGGAGGCATCTTCGTTGGCGTAGTAAGCGTGAAAATAATTGGCCGAGGATATGGCGAGGATGACAAAACCGAAAACGCCCGCCGCGGTCGCGCTGCTCCAACGGTAACTCCGGGTTCCGGTCAGCAGGCGGGGAAAGATATCCGCCCAGGCCGTGTAGAGCGCGACCGCCGCCGCCGCGGCCATCGGACCGACGATCAGGACCGTACGGCGGTCGACCAACCCCTGGCCGGTCACGATGTTGGGAAACATCGCGAAGGCCAACCAGAAGATGAGAAACGAACCCGGTCCGGTCTTGAACTTGATCAGGCCCCAGGCAAAACCCAGGACGGAGAACGGCAGCAGGAAGTAGTCGAAATGCATTCCCCGTTCAATGTAGTTCTGACGCCGGAGGCGGAAGAGCGAGGGGTCGAAGGCCCTTCGGGTCAGGTTTCGGACTGCCAGGGCCGCCTGCCGTCCCCCGTCACCGATGGTTTCGGTGACGCTCATATAGTCCTGCTGCTGGAAGATTGTGTCCGCGCCGGCCCGCGGCCGTCCGGCTTCGTGGCTGTAAAAAAGGAACTGATTGACGGGGTCCAGTCCCTGGGCCTGGAGGAGGCCGATCAGGGTGAACAGCAGCAGGATCACTCCGGGGAGGTGGCGCCGGAGGTAACCCCGCTCGACCAGGCACCGGTAAAGGAAATATGTCGGGAGCAGCAGATGGATCATCTTGAAGGTGGCGTAGAAGGGCGCGGAGAAGGCCAGAACCAGGGCGAGGAGAAGATAGTAAAAGAGCCCTCCCGACTTCTGGGTTTTCCAGAACAGGTAAAGGCAGATGGTGGCGTAGAGAAAGGTCACCGAGTGGGGCATATAGAGCCGGTTGAGAGCCAGCAGCCAGGACGATGCCGCCAGGAGAAGGGCCGCCAGGAGGCCGGGGTAGACGCCGAAAATCAGGCGGACCGTCAGGTAGAAGAAGAAGATGGACAGGACCCCGGTCAGGACCACTGACGCGCGGAAGGTGATGTAATTGATCGGGAAAATCCTCAGGCAGAGGTAGGCCAGGTGGGAGGCGAGGGGCGTGCGGGGGTCCTGATGGGCGGAGAAGAGAAGCTTCTCCCGGAGGAAAGCGACGGCCGGGTCGGTACCGCTCCGGGCGGCGGCTTCCCTCCAGGTGACGGCGGGGTCCCAATCCTGGGCCGCTTCCAGTATCCTGGTTCCCCCCACCGCTTCGTCGGGGTGGTAGCGGACCGGGTAGTCCTCCAGCCGGTAGAGGCCGAAGAAGACCGCTCCGACCAGGATTGTGGTGAGCAGAATCGTCGGTTTCGGTGAATGGGCCGGCGGGTCGCTGCCGGCGAACGGGC
>PWXJ01000210.1 GCA_003561965.1 PVC group bacterium | reverse complement strand
GGAGACGGAAGCCAGCCAGTCCCGGAACCGGGCCATCACCGCCGCCGGCTCCTCGAAGGCCAGGGTCTCCTCCCGGGAGAACCCGGAGACCGCCAGCGCCTCGGGGACGTACTTCTCCGAGATCGGCTTCAGCTCGGCGTAGAAAGTCCGCTCCAGACCCGGCTCGACCACCACCGCCCCGAAGCTGACCATCGAGTAGTCCCCGGGGATCGGCCCGTCGGCCTCAATATCGACGCTGATCCAGCTCACGCACTCTCCATATTCGTGCCAAGGATATTCATACAACGCCATCCCGTGACGGCGGAAGCCCCCGGGATCACTGCCGGGAAGTCACTGAACCGGCCGCTTACCCCGCCGGCTTTCGGGAAGTTCGGGGGCCGGGGGCAGATCGAAAGGGATATCCATTTCGAGCCATTCCTCGACGGCGATTATCCTCAATTCCCGCACCTCCCCCCAGAACCCGGCCTTTATCCAGTTGACGTTGTTCTCGATCAAGTTTCCGCTGTAGTTCAGCTTCTTCAGCCGGCGGCCGGTGACGTCATACGCGCGGAGGGCCGTCAAGCTGTCCGGCAGGAAGGGACGGCGGGGAAGATCATCCAGGCCCCGGATCAGCACTTTCGGACCAAGAAACCGCGCTTCCAGTCCGCCGGATTTGGGTTCTTCCCCGGTCAAGGTGACCACTTTGAGCCGGGCGGGGTAGCGGATATTCACGGAGCCGACGGACCGGGCGAACTCGACCGGTTTTTTCCCCTCTTTGGCGGTGAACCGGATTTCCTCGGAAAAAGTCTCGTGAGAATACACGCCTTTTTCCAGTGAGTAAGCGATTGGCCCGCCCCGGGCGTCAAGCAATTCCGGCTCGCCGAAATCCAGCCGGGCGAAGACGCTGTTGTCCACCGGGGGGAGAGAGACATTGATTTTCGGCGTATTGAAGCCAATGAGGCCGTAGGTGCGCCGGGCCGTGACCCCGGTCCCGGCTTTCAGCCCGGCCAAATCCATCGCCGCGAAATCCGGGCCATCCGGGTCCGGCATATAACGCGGCACCTTGACCGGCCAGACGTCGTCCCGGAAAAAATTCGGCGCGGAAGCGGCCCTCACCGTCAGCGTCCGGGTTGCGAATTCAATCGGGTGGAAAACTTCGACCCCGGCGACCCGGCCCTGGGCCCTGGCGGTCAGGTTGACAACGCCTCGCCGCCGGGAACGGCGGGTTGAATCGATCCGGAGTCTTCCCCCCGTCCGGTCACGGAATACCAGTATGGGATCAGCCTCCTCCGGCAGTTCGCTGATCCTCAAGCTTACCAGGTCATTTTCGCACCGCGTAAGGATCGCGTTCAGCGGAGGGGATTGCCGGCTCTGCCCCACGTCAGCGGCGGAGAAGGCGACCCGGGCGAACCGGATTGGCACGGAAATCTCCATCTTGCCTTCGGCGTAGAGCGGCCTGGACTCGCTGTCCTTTAGATAAAGGATCTCCCGGCCGGGGGCTCTCTTCAAACGGGCGTCTTTTTCCCTTTCTTCGGCGGTCGGTTCCCGGAGAATGTTCTCTCCGTCCGGGTTGATCACTCTTTCCCAGTCAAGTTTGATCTCGGCGTAGGAACCGTTGGGGATCAGGAAATCGTCGAACTCGATCTTGACGGTATCCCGGAAATGAAATCCAAGGAATACGATGTTGTTGCCGACATCGGCCAATCCGGCTTCGAATTGATCTTTGCTGATATTTACCGGCGCGGGCGTTTCCTCGTAACGGCTGGTGATTTCACCTTCCGACGGTGCCATCGAGGAGAATAACGTTTCGAAAAATTGCCCGACAACGGCCTGGCCGATCTCCCCCCCGTCCCCGGCGGCCAGCCCGGACTGTATCCCCGCGAGGATCATCAGCCATCCGGAGAGAAATAATACCGCGGCGGCGGTACGCTTCACGTCTGTCTTCTTCCGCATTATCTTCTCCTCCGCTTGACCGGCGGCGTTCTCACGCCGGGAATATTTTCCATCCGGCGATTCCGAAGTCGATCAGAGCGGCCGGAAAACGCCTGTCTGCAGATAATTCCAGACGGTTACAAGTTTAAAAGACGGCGTTGGCGATCGGGAGGACGGGAAGGGCGGAGTTGCCGGCGTAGTTGACGATCCCGATCTGGAGACCGCCCAGCCTGGGGGTGATGTTGACCAGGCCGATCATCAGCCCGTTGAACTTATGGGCGTAGTTGACCGCCCCCAGCTGGAGGCCGACCGAGGGACGGCCGGCGTTGACGTTGACCAGTCCCTGCTGGAAGCCGATGTAGCCGTCGCCGGTTATGTTCAAGGGGGCCGACTGCCAGCCCACCCCTCGCCCGGCGACGATGTTGGCCCATCCGAACTGGACTCCGACCGCCTCGCCCTCGACCACGTTGACCAGGCCGAACTGGAGGGCGGTCAACTCGCCGGAAGTCCAGGTCACGGCCCCGACGTCAAGCCCGGTCATCTCCGAGTTGACCGGGACCACCCCGAGGCGGAAGCCGGCCACCGCCCTCCGGCTCTCCACCAGCTGGACCGGGGGAAAGAGGGAGAGTTGGAGGAGTACGGGGTCATCTTCGGGGGGCGGAAGTCCGGTATCGGCGGCGACGGCGGGTACTGTGGAGGCGATGAGAAGCACGGCGGCGGACAGGACCAATGCTGGTCTGAACATATTATCTCTCCGGGGCTGGGGTTATTAATGAGGGCACGATATAGATTACATCGCTGAATGCAGTCATTGCGAGCGAAGCGAAGCAATCTCTTCCAGGGCAATACATTGAGATTGCTTCGTCGCTTCGCTCCTCGCAATGACGTGCAACCTATTTTATGCTCTCCTTAGTAACTGCAAGGTAGTTGTCCAGGAGAAAGATAATACAGACCACTCCGGCAGCCGTCAAGGTTCAGCCCGCCTGGGAAAAGGGGTCAAACATATACTTATGACATCCAGGCCCCGCCGGACGGGTCGAAAAGCGGGCGAGGAGGCGGGGAGCCTCTTCCCCGGTATATGGCCTTCGAGTAGTCTGCCGGGTCGTCCCGGCGGCCTCGATATCGACGCTGATCCAGCTCATCTCCGGGCTGCCTCGATCAGGCGGCGGGCGTTCTCTCCGGTAACCTGCCAGCTCAGGCAACGGACGCTCCCCCCCAGCGGACAGACCGATTCGGCGTTAATCGGGATTGCCTCCTTCCCGGTGTGGAGCCGGAGCCTCTCCAAAAAAGCCCCGTCGGCCGGATGGCCGAAGACCGGTACATAGATGAAACGCTCGGTGGTGACGGCGTTGACGTTCAGGCCGCAGGCGGAGGCAAAGCCGTCCCGGACCTCCGGGGAGAAGACCGCCTCCACCTCGACCACCTCGATCCCGGGGAGGCCCTCCTCCAGGGCCGCCAGCACCCGGCCCCGGAAGGGCTCATCATAGCGGTTGAGGAGCAGGGTTCCGGGGGAAGCCCACATCGCCATCCCGTCGGCGTGGCCGGTGGCGTCCCCCTCCTCCTCGGGTACGATCGCCAGGGCGGAGAGCCCGAGGGCACTCTTCAGGGCGGCGGCGGCCTCAACGGGGGAGAGCCCCGGGTTGTCTTCCAGGAACCGGGAGGTGACCACCGCCTTCCCCGCGCCGTTATCTACCAGGTTGCCGCCGTCCAGGACCAGCCGGGAGGTCTCGAATCGGAGCCCTTGGCGGCGGGCGAAGCGGTCGAAGCCGGCCTGGATATGGCGGGCGTCGGCCCCTTTCAGATAGCTCGGCCGGTAGGCGAATCGGACCATCTTGCCGGCGGAGACCGGGGCGAAGTCCCGGATCCAGATATCCGGTATCGAAGCCGGCAGGAGGACGTCCTCCGGGAGCCGCCCCTTGAGATTTTTGACGGTCGCCCGATCGGCCAGGACCACCACGTTGTCCTGCCCGAGGACGGCGGAGGCGAACCGGACCTGGAAGTCCAGAATCCCCTCGTAGTCGTCGGCGTAGTACGGGTCGCGAGCCCCGGGCGCGGAGAGCACGATCAGCTCCCGGCCGTCGGCGAAAGAATTGGAGTGGCCGGCCGGTCCCTCGCCGGTCCGGAGCCGGGGGCCGGCACAGGCGGAGACCAGCAACATCACCGGGAGCAGGAACTTGAGGATTCCGGCCATCGCGGTTACTCCCGGTGAGGCCTGGTATCCGTTCCGGATATCCCGGACAGGGGAATGGATTGTCGAGATGCCGGGGTTTCTCATTAATCGCCCGGAATGGCTCAGCCGTCCGCCTCCACCGTCTCCAGGAAGGAGTTGACCGAGGCCCGGAAGAGTTCGGGTTCTTCCAGCATCGGGGTGTGGGAGGCGCCGGGGATGACGGCCACGGCGGCGGCGGGGAAACGGTCCCGGAACTCCTCGAGCGTCTCCGGAGGGGCCTCGTCGTATTCGCCGCCGATCAGGAGGACCGGTATCCGGATCTCCCCCAGGCGGCCGGTCAGGTCGGCATCCTTCAGGGTTCCGGTGACGGTGAACTCGCTTTTTCCCCACATCCGACCGTAGATCTCCGGGTTCAACTGTCCCAAGGCTTCCAGGAGGTATTCCGGCCAGGGGTCGAGCCGGCAGACGTGCTTCCGGTAGTAGGCCATCATCGCTTCCTGGTAATCGGGGCCGAAGTCCCCGGTCTCCTCCCCCTTTTCCACCGCCCG
>PWXJ01000132.1 GCA_003561965.1 PVC group bacterium | reverse complement strand
TTGGGAAGTTCAGAGGAAGCGGAAGCGGTTGTGAATGAGGCCATCCGCCTGGCCGGCGATGATCGGGCTGTTAATATCTCAATAGCCCAATACTTCCGAAATAACGGAGAACCCGAGCGGGCTTTAAAAATTATACAGGAGCATATCAGGGGCGGTGCCGGCAATATCAATGAACTATTACTCTTCAGCGAACTCTACCTGGCTCAGGGAGATATCAGAAATGCGCAAGACTTATATCGGTCAGCGGTCCGGGGATATCCGGAAGAATTATGGCCATATCTGGCGTGGGCCTAATTCCTGAGCACAATCGGAAAACGGGAGGAGATGGTTGATTTACTTGAGCGGTCGATAGAACTGTTCCCGGAACGAGCCTGGCTGTTGCGGGCGGCAGGAGAGAAATATCTTGAAATCGATGAACCTGTCAGGGCGTTGGAATTATTTAAGGAGGCGGTAGAACTGGAACCCGAAGAGGGTATTAACCGGCTTTTGGCCGGCTCCGCGTTGCGCCGGGCGGGCCGCCTGGATGAGGCCGAGCAGGCCCTGAAGAAAGCCGGAATTCTACTTGGGGAAGATCCGGCCTTGAATCTCGAACTGGGTAAGACCTATCTGGCCCGCCGACAATGGGCGAAGGCGGGGCAAAAGTTTGAGGCGGCCTCGGTGGATTGGTTGGGGCATTATTCCCTGTACGACATAGTGAATGATCCGGGCGAGACCAGGAATATTTTTCTGGAGAAGCCCCGGGTGGCGGGGAGTATGCTGGAACTGGAGCGAAAGATCCAGGCGGAAGAACGCGGGTTGAGGGCTTATTATCGGGGTGAGGGAGTTTATCCCCCTGAGACGGCGGCTATGGAGGAGGGGGAAGAAGAAGAGATGCGGCGGCAATTGAAACTTCTCGGGTACTGAAAATTTCCGGATAATCAGACTTGAATAGATTATTTTCGGCAGCGCATCCTTTTTTATTCGCTCTCTTCCCGGTGCTCTTTCTTTATGGGCACAACCTTCACCAGGTTCCCCTGAATCGGATCGTATTTCCTCTGATCGTGATCCTGATTCTGATGGTTTGTCTATGGGCGGCACTGGCGCTGGCCGTCAAGAGTCTCAGCCTTTCCGCGGCCCTGACCTCACTCTTTCTGCTATTATTCTTTGTCTACGGGCACCTGTTTTCACTGGCCGCCGGTCTGCCGCTGGGCCAGCACGTCTTTCTCCTCCCCGTCTGGTTTATTGCTCTATGGTTGGGTTCCCGGTTTTGTCTCCGGGGGTGTTCCCGCCCGGCTTTTCTGAACAGGTTCTTTTCGGTGATGGGGACGGTCCTGGTTCTGGCCGCGCTGCTCCCGGTCGCAAGCGCCGGTCTGCGCCGGTCACAAGAGAAGAGAACGGCCAGCCCGCACCGCCCGTTACCGTTGGAACCGACCGAACTGTGTCGGGAAGAACCCCGGCCGAACATCTATTACATCATCCTCGACGCCTATGCCTCAGGGGAGATCCTGGAGGAAGTCTATGGATTTGATAACAGCGAATTTCTCGATTTCCTGAAAAGCCGCGGTTTTGTCCTGCCGGGCCCGGGCCGGTCAAACTACGATATGAGCCTGATGAGCCTGGCCTCATCACTCAATTACCAGTACCTCGACGAGAACGACTATCGGGCGGGGAAGATGGATTATCTCCTGTCTATGTTCAGGGAGAACCGGGTGGTAAAGTCGCTCCGGGAATTGGGGTACCGGCTGGCGGCCTTTGATTCCGGGTATGACAACACCGAACTTCGTGATGCCGATATCCGCCTCTCATCCGGCTGGTCTCCGGGGGAGTTCGCGGCCGAGTTGATAAACTTCACGCCCTTGCCGCCCCTGCTGGCGCTGCTCGGGGGCCGGGGCTACGAGGGCAGCCTCCAGTACCGCGCCCACCGGGAGCGGATTCTTTACGCCTTCGATAATATTCCGGAGACCGCCCGGCTGGAGGGGCCGCTCTTTGTCTTCTCCCACGTCCTCGCCCCTCATCCGCCGTTCGTCTTTGATGAAGAAGGGCAATCAATCCAGTTGAGCGACTATTACATCACCGGCGACGCGGCGGATTATCTGGAACGGATGGGCATTACCCGGGAAGAGTACCGGAGTTACTACGTCGGCCAGTTGAAGTTCATCAACCGCCAGGTAATGGAGATGGTGGACCGGCTCCTGGAGAATTCGTCTTCGGATCCGATCATCATCATCCAGGCCGATCACGGTCCCCGTTCCGAGTACACCTTCTGCGACCTGGATTGTTCCAACCCCGCGGAAGGTTTGTCGATCCTCAATGCCTATCACCTGCCGGAAGGTGGCGCGGAACATCTCTATCCGGGGATCACGCCGGTCAACACCTTCCGGGTGATCTTCAACCACTATTTCGGGACCGATCTGGAACTCCTCCCCGACCGGAGTTATTTCACCGACTGGGAGGACGGATTCTTTACCTTCCGGCAGGTTTTTTAGTCCCGGGGAAACAACTTTTTACTCTCAATCCTCTACTTGCGGTAGAGTTATTGATGCGGCGTAAAAATCCCGCCCGCGCCGAAGGCGCGGACACCCTCTTCTAAAGTGACCTCCCCCAGGGGGGCTCACTTTAGAAGAGCGGTGATGAACTTGTAAAGCGGGACCGGTTCCACCGACTCCCGGTTACAGACGATCCGGACCGCCAAAGCGCCTACCGCGTTGCCGACGAAACCGACCATATCCATCGGGTGCCCGGCGGCGACACAGGCCGAGGTGACCGCCAGGTAAGCGTCGCCGGCCCCGATCCGGTCCACCACTTCCCTGGAGAGAACCGGGACCTCGCAGAACCCGGTCTCCGGCTGGTAGCCGAGGGAGCCCTGGTGACCCCGGGTGACCGTCACCCGTTTGCAGTCCATCCTTTCGGCGACCCGGATGATCATCTCTTCCAGGCTGCCGTACTTGTCGCTCAGGGCCAGGCGGATCTCCGGCTCGTCGATACAGACGTAGTCGGCCCGGGGATAACGGGTGATCAGGTTGAAGCCGGTGTTGGCGGAGTTGGTCTGGGTGTTGACGGCCAGGTAGCGGGATTGCCCGCAGAGGGTCTTTACCATCTCCGGGCCGATGAAGCCGTTGCCGAAGTCGGAGGCGAGGACCAGGTCGTACTGGGGACAGACCCGTTCCAGATAAGCGCAGACTTCTTTGGTGACCGCGGGCGGCGGGGTCCGGGTGTTGAGGAAGCAGACCTCGAACATCTTGGAGAGGAAGGCGGGGTCGACGTAGCGGCGCTTGGTGACCGTGGGGGCGTCATCCCGGTAGAAGAACTTCGGGGTGATGTTGGATTTCAGCTTGGACCGGATGAACTCCTCCTGGGTGTTCTCCTCGCCCAGGCAGCTGACCAGGTCAACCTTGCCGCAGAAACCGGCGATATGGTTGGCGGTGGCCAGGACCCCGCCGGCGAACGACTCCCGGTTGATGTAGCGGGAGGTGATCACCGTCTCCTTCCAGGCCTTCCCCATCGGCTGGCAGTAGTGGTACTCGTCGATGATCGGGTCGCCGACCACCAGGACCTTCAGCTTCTTCAACTCCTTCATCATCCTGACGATCCGGTCGGCGGAGTATTTCTTCCGGAAATCCTTGAGGAACCGGTCGGCTTCCTCGTGATAGACGCTGAAGTGGACGTTGAGCAGTTCGGTGGAGCTGAAGGAGATCTCGTCGGTGAAGTGGATTCGCCCGCCCCCGGCCTTGACCGCCTCCTCCTCCCGGTTGATCTCCCCGGTCAGGTCGCGGGAGCGGTCGGCGTAGTCGCTCCCCTTGACGTAGACGTCGGGCTTCAGTTTCTTCAGGGTCTCGACCGCGGTCGGCCATTGGTTGACGGCCACGTAGTCGACCGTCTCCAGTTCGGCCAGGGTCTCGGCCCGGAGCCGCTGGTTGAAGACCGGACGGCCGGGGCCCTTGCCGACGTAGCGGTCCTCGGTCAGGGTGACCGCCAGGACGTCGCCCTCCCGCCGGGCGGCGGCGAAGTGCTTGATGTGCCCGGGGTGGAGGAGGTCGAAGACCCCGTGGCAGAGGACGACCTTCTTGTCCTTCTTCTTCAGCCCGGCGATGATCTTCGCCAGTTCGTCGATGGTCTTGATCTTGTCCGAGGTCTTGGCTGCGCTCATATAGTTCTCCCAGTCAGAATATTTATTTTCCCAGGTATTTAAACCAGGCCCGGGTGGCGTCGGCGATGGTCTCGGGGGTCCAGACCGGGGCCTCCCTCCAGTAGTCGATGTTGTCGAGCAGGATCTTGACTCCTTCCTCTATCGTCACCTCCGGCTTCCAGCCCAGGAGCTGCACGATCCTGGAGATGTCGGCGTGGGTGCGGTCCGGTTCGCCGGGGCGCCTGGGGATATGGGTGACCTCCCCGCCTAACAGTTCGACCAGGCGGTTGACCGAGACCGGGTTGCCGCTGGCCACGTTGAGGACCTCCCCCGCCAATTCGGAATCGGCGGCGGCCAGGCAGGCTTCGACCAGGTCGGTGACGAAGGTGAAGTCCCTCGACTGGGTTCCGTCGCCGACCACGGTGAAGGGTTTTGAGGCCAGTTTCTGGGCCAGGAAGATCCCGAAGACCGCGCCATAGGTCCCCGAGGTCCGGGAGCGGGGGCCGTAAACGTTGAAGAAACGCAG
>PWXJ01000209.1 GCA_003561965.1 PVC group bacterium | reverse complement strand
GGCCGGGGAAGTTCAAGCAGGCCTTCCGGGAGGAGGCCTCGGAGAACAACGAGGCCCAGAAGATCGGCTTCCGCGGCGGGGAAGAATCCTGGATGATCCGGCAGATCGCCGGGACCGTCGCCCGGAGGATCGTCTGCCGCTGCCGGGTCGGCGACCGCCTCCGGACCGGGGAGAAACTGGGGTTGATCCGGTTCGGCTCCCGGGTCGAGTTATTCTTCCCCGTCTCGGCCGTCTTCACGGTTTCGCCGGGCGACCGGGTCAAGGGGGGGCGGACGGTAATCGGTAAGATGGGATGAAGAAGATCTATATTCTGCCCAACCTCTTCACCACCGGGAATATCTTCTGCGGGGTTTACGCCCTCTCGCTGATTCTTCGGGATGATCCGGCGCTCTATACCCGGGCCGCCTGGTTTCTGCTCCTGGCGATGGTCTTCGATTTTGTCGACGGCCAGCTGGCCCGGCTCTACCGGGCTACCAGCAGCTTCGGGGTCGAGCTCGATTCCCTGGCCGACTTTCTCTCCTTCGGGGTGGTCACCACCATCCTCGCCTACCGGGTGATCCTGGAACAGTTCCGGGGTTTCGGCGTCGGGGTGGCCTTTCTCTACATCGTCTTCACCGCCCTGCGGCTGGCCCGGTTCAACATCCAGGTCGACCGGGAGGAGAAGACCGACTTCAAGGGGCTGCCCTCCCCGGTCGCTTCCGGGGTGGTCCTCTCGTTCTTCATCTTCATCCGGCACTTCCAGCTTCCCGGGGAGATACTGATCCCCTTTCTGATGATCGTTCTCAGTTCCCTGATGGTCACCAATATCACCTACCCGACCCTGCTCAGCCTCCACCTGAGAAAGAAACAGCCCTTTCTCTACCTGGTGGCGATCATCCTGATGCTGGTAATCCTGATCGCCATCCCCCCGGTCGGCGTATTCGCGGCTTTTATGATTTATCTCGGGATGGGGTTGTACCAGGGGATGGAGATCGCGCTCCGGGAGCGAAAGGCCGCCCGGCTGGAATCCCCGGCCGACCGGACCGCCTGACCGGCCGGGGTAATCGCTTATGCGCTCGAAGACTACATTGTTGTTGATCCTGATAATCCTTCTGCTGGGGGCCGGGTTCCTGGTCCGCTCCCGGTTTTACCGTCCCCGGGCGGTGGAGAGAAAGCTGGAGACCGCCACCGAACTGATCCGGTCCGGGGACGACCGGGCGGCGATTCCCCTGCTGAGGGAACTGGCCACCCGCCGACCCGATTCCCCCCGGGAGCGGGAGGCGGCCCTGCTCCTGGCCCGGGCCCTGACCCGGGAGGGGGACGACCGGGCGGCGGCCGAAGTCTGGGCCGCCCTGGCCGACGCCGCCGACCCCGGGCAAAGGGAGGAAGCCGAGTTCCACCTGGCCCGGGAGGCGGCCCGGCGGGGAGAACCGGGGCCGATCGAAGATTACCTTGGCCGTTACCCCGGATCCGCCCGGATCCCGGAAGCCCGGTTCGCCCGGGGTAAGCTCCGGGAAGCGGCCGGCGATCCGGAAGGGGCCCGGGACGACTACCGGCGGGTGATTCAGTCTTCCGGACCGGAAGCGGTCCGGGCCGACGCCCGCCGGCGGCTGGGCGAGATCAACTTCGACCGGTTCTTCTCCCGGCGGGATATCCCGGAAACCCTCCCCTACACGGTCCGCCCGGGCGACTCCTTGGCGGCGATCGCCGTCCGGCATCGGACCACCGCCGACCTGATCCGGAAGATGAACCGTCTGCCCGGGGATACCATCCACCCCGGCCAGGTCCTCAGGGTGCCGGCCGAGACCTTTTCGGTTCGGGTCAGCAAGTCGAGAAACACCCTGACCCTGCTCTACGGGGGCGAGTTCTTCAAGGAATATCCGGTCGGGACCGGCCGGGACAACCTCAGCCCGGCAGGGGAGTTCACCATCGTCACCAAGCTGATCGACCCGCCCTGGTTTCACCGGGGGGAGGTGATCCCGCCCTACGACGAGCGGAACATCCTCGGGACCCGCTGGATGGGTTTCCGCGACCCCTACGCCGCCTACGGGATCCACGGGACCACCCAGCCGGAGACGGTCGGGACCGCCAGCAGCGACGGCTGCGTGAGAATGAAAAATCCGGATGTCGAGGAACTCTTCATCTTTCTCCCCCGGGGCACCCGGGTGGTCATCGAAGAATAAGCTCTTCCAATCCGGGTCGGATAGACGGGAGTTATTTCAGGTGAGTGAATTTACTTCAGGTCGGAAATCGGCGCCTTTTCTCCGGCCGGCCTATATCTCCGACGCCGGGGGTATCCGGGAGATGGTCAACCGCTACGCCGCCCAGGGGTTGATGCTCCCCCGGTCGCTCTCTTCGATCTACGAGCGGATCCGGGATTTCCGGGTGATCGTCGAGCAGGGGAAGGTGCTGGGCTGCGCCGCCCTCCAGGTCTGCTGGGAGGACCTGGCCGAGATCCGGACCCTGGCCGTGGCCCGGGAACTGCGGGGAGAGGGTTGGGGGAGGGCGCTGGTCGAGGACTGCCTCAAGGAAGCCGGCCGGCTGAGAATCCCCCGGGTCTTCACCCTCTCCTTCACCCCCGACTTTTTCCTCAAGCAGGGTTTTACCCAAATCGAGAAAGAAGATCTTCCCCAGAAGGTCTGGAAGGACTGCATCCACTGTGTCCATTTTCCCGACTGCCGGGAAGTCGCCCTGGTCCGGGAAGTAGGCAGTAGGCAGTGGGGAGTGGGCAGTGGGCAGTTGGAGCGAGGCTAGGATTCAGGCGGTGGGGGTCCTTTTTGTTCTTTGGGGCGAAGTCAACGCCTGATCAGGCCGGAGCAGGTCATACTCCCGGACGGCGATGACGGTCTTGCTGTCGAGGATCTCGCCGGCCTCGATCCGTCTCTTCACCTCGGCCAGGGGAAGGATTACCGGCTCGAGGCCGTCCTCCTCCCCGGAAGGATCCCCGGCCGGGGCCAGGTCTTCCGCCAGGTAGACGTGGATGATCTCGTCGCTGATCCCCAGCGAGGGGTAGTAGCTCCGCAGGTGCCGGATCTTCCCGGCCCGGTAGCCGGTCTCCTCGATCAGTTCCCTCCGGATCGACTCTTTCGGGGTCTCCCCGGGTTCGAGTTTCCCGGCCGGAACCTCCAGGGTCATCCGCCCCGCCGCCGGACGGAACTGCCGGACCAGCAGGACCCGTCCCCCGGGGAGGAGGGGGATGGCGGCGGCCGCCCCCGGGTGTTCGAGGATGAACCGTTCCTTCTCCCCGTCGCCCGGATCGCTCACCAGGTATCGCCGGAGCTTGAAGAAGGGTCCCCGGTACAAAATTTCACCTTTTATTATTCCGGGAGCTTCTTTCATCGTCAGCCTCCTGAATCCGGGAAGATAATCCGGGGAAAAAAGATTGAATTAAGATCCCCGGTCATTATAATCCAACACCCTGAAAAGGGCGCCGCCCCCGCCGGAGGGGGCTTTATAGTAATTGTTTTGCCCCGGAAAACTCCATATAATTATGATTTGCCGCCCCGGCAGGGGGCTCAAACGGAGAAGAACCGATGGGAATGACGATGGCGGAAAAGATCCTGGCCGCTCACTGCGGGCGGGAGTCGGTCCGCCCGGGCGAGATCGTGATGGCCCGGCTCGACCTGGCCCTGGCCAACGATATCACCGCGCCCCTGGCGATCAAGACCTTCCGGGAGTCCGGGACGGAGCGGGTCTTCGACCGGGCCGGGATCGCCCTGGTCTGCGATCACTTCGCACCCAACAAGGACATCCGTTCGGCCGAGCAGTGCAAGACGCTCCGGGACTTCGCCGGGGAGCAGGGGATCGAGCATTTCTTCGACGTGGGGACGATGGGGATCGAGCACGCCCTGCTCCCCGAACAGGGGGTGGTCCTCCCCGGAGACCTGGTGATCGGGGCCGACAGCCACACCTGTACCTACGGCGCCCTGGGCGCCTTCGCCACCGGGGTCGGCTCGACCGACCTGGCCGCGGCGATGATCAGCGGGCAGGCCTGGTTCCGGGTCCCCCGGACGATCCGTTTCGTTTACCGGGGCGCCCGGCGGGAATGGGTCGGGGGTAAGGACCTGATCCTGTTCACGATCGGGAAGATCGGGGTCGACGGGGCCAATTACGCGGCGATGGAATTCACCGGGGAAGCGATCGACAGCCTCTCGATGGACGGGCGGTTCACGATGGCCAATATGGCGATCGAGGCCGGGGCCAAGACCGGGCTCTTCGCCCCCGACCGGGTGACCGAAGAATATCTGCGGGGCCGGGCGCGCCGGGAGTACACGGTTTACCGTTCCGACCCCGACGCCGAATACTCGGAGACGATCGAGATCGACGTCGCGGAAATCGAGCCCCTGGTCGCCTTCCCGCACCTGCCCTCCAACGTCCGGCCGGTCCGGGAGGCCGGGGGGGTGAAGATCGACCAGTCGGTGATCGGCTCCTGCACCAACGGCCGGATCGAGGATCTCCGCCGGGCGGCGGCGGTCCTCCGGGGGAAGAAGGTCTCGCCCCGGGTCCGGACCCTGGTCTTCCCCGGGACCCAGCAAATCTACCTCCAGGCGGTCCGGGAAGGGCTGGTCGAGATCTTCGTCGAGGCCGGCGCGGCGGTCTCCCCCCCGACCTGCGGGCCCTGCCTCGGCGGACATATGGGTATCCTGGCCGCCGGGGAACGGGCGG
>PWXJ01000285.1 GCA_003561965.1 PVC group bacterium | reverse complement strand
TGCCGGAGATATGCCCCGCCTCCAGGGCCCGGGAGATGTATTCCAGTTCCTTCCCCGCCAGGCCGGGTTTATTGAAAGGGATAAAATTTTCCGGGATTTCTTTTCTCATTAGTATCTTTCCGGATAATCCCCCGCCGCTATTGACGGATTCTACAACCATAGATGAAAGGTGTGATAGGAAAGAAAAGGTTCGTAGCCGAGCCGGATGACGATCTTCTGCATTACGACGTTGTTCAGGGATACCGACGCCAGTAAACGCTTCGCGCCCCGCTGCCGGGTCCAATTCATACCACCGATCGCCATATCCCGCTGGATCAGGCTCCTCCTCCCCGCCCGGGGGGAGACTCCTTCCAGGGTCCCTTCGCCTTCGCCCGGCCGGCTGATCCGGACCAGGGCGAAACCGGCGACCTCCCCGTTTTTCTCCGCCAGGATTACCCCGTGGGTGTCATCCCGTTCCCGGGCGGCCCGGCCGGCCCAGGAAGAATAGATCTCTCCGCTTTTCACCCCCTCCAGTCTCCGGTCGGCCCCATAGTGTCCGCGGTAGTCCCGGAAAGCTTCTTCCGCCACCGCCCGCACGGCCTCCTCCTCCCCCGGGCGGATTTCCCGGATCAGGTATTTTCCCGAGACTTCGGGAATCGGGGTCCGGACCAGGTTGCGGAGATAGACGACCAGGGTATCGGTCAGGATAGCCCCATTTTTTTCCAGCGCCTGGGCCGCTCCGAGTTCGGTGGTCCGGCAGCGGGCGATCAGCAAGCCGGCCTTTTCCCGGCGGCAAAACGAGAAGACTTCGTCCAGGTTCTCCGGGGTGATTTCTTCGGCCCGGGCGGAAATAATCCCGAATTTCTCCCGGTCCCGGGGAGAGAGGTGGATTCGGAGCTTTGTGTCTTTGCCGGTTATCATTTATCAGGATAATACCCGCGCTAATCCAGGCTTGAAAAGATATAATAAACAGGCTAACTTCCTGAGCATATTATCCCGGGTCGGAAGCGACGTCAACCAACCAGACCCCACCCGGAAATTAACCAGTTGTTTACAGGGGCGATGAAAAAGCGGAGACCTGAAGAATCGGTGCCGGTCCGGTACGTAGTCTGGGCGCTATGTCTGTTGGTGCCGGTGGTTTATTATTTCCTGCATTTAAACTACCGTTTTAACAATATCGACGACGCCTGGAGCTTTGCCTGGGCTTACCAGTGGTGGGTCCACGGAATTATGGAGGACATCGTATTCCTGGGCGGAACGGAAGTGGATCTGAGTAATTTCGCGATGTTGTACAGGGTACTGTATGGATTGATCGGCTCCACTTTCGGCTGGACCAAATCCAGCGCTCACCTCACCTCGACCGGCCTGGTGGTCGGCGCCTCGATTCTCTGGGCGGTCGCGCTGAAAAACCTTGGTTTCAAAACAGGGTTCTGCCTGGTATTCGGTCTGCTCTTTCTCCTGGTCGAGCCGATATTCGGGGCGGCCAATCAGGCCCGGGTCGACGCGCTGGCTATTTTCTGGATTGCCGCGGCGGTCTGGATGGCGAGCCGCCGCTCCGGCCCGGGGGTTGGCTTCTTCACCGTCCTGGCTTTTGAGAGTCATCCCGCGGGCGCCGTCCACGCCGGCGGTTTTGGCCTGGCGATCCTCGGGTATTATATCTTCAAGCGTTTTCAAGGCCGGGAAAGGTTGACAGCCCTGATAAAAGCTTCCCTGGGTGTTATTGTCGGCACTGTGGCTGGAGGGCTGTTATATTTTGCCCTCTATCATAACACCCTGGGGCATTTAGCCCACACATTTGCCCGGGCCCGGCGGATGGAGGGCTTCCGGCTGCAGAACTATTTTTACAGCTACTTCTTCCTCTCGCACTACCGTCTTCATATACCGGAACTGCTGCTTCTCTTGTTTATTGGAGTTTACGGGTACCGGACCGGCTTCTTCCGCCGGGCTCGATTGGAGACAGTTCTGCTCGGGATCGCGGTGCTTGCTTCGGTGATTATCTCCCGCGCCAACTTCAACTACGCGGCCTTTGCCTACCCGGTAATCCTTTTGCTCTTCCTGTCATTTGGAGCCTACTTCAAAAAGCTGGGCTTGATGGCTATCGGGCTGGCTATATTTTTTACCCTGCAGTATTCCTGGATATATTGGCTGCAGGGAAATTATGACTTTCCCGAACAGACCAGGCGCCTGAGGATGGCGGTTGACGACGATGGCCTGCCGATATTCGGTACGGCTAACGACTGGTTCGCCTTCTATGACCGGGAATTCCGCCATTATTCGGTTCCGAGAAGGGGTCTGCCTGATATCGGTCGGGGATTTTACCTGGTCAGAAACAGCGCGGACCCTCATCCGCTCGGGCGGTTTGTCCGAAGATTACTCAGGCACTATACCCTGATCAGGGTAGATCGGTTCGAGATCAACGGCGGGGAAATCACGGTGGATAAAGCGGTGGTCGTTGAGAGCTGAAAGCCGGAATGGCTGGAAATGATTACGCAGAGTGATTTTCAACTCCGGGGTTTCCGGGTTCTCGCCCAATGCGGTCCGGACCGGGCTGAACAGCTGCTGGCCGGGATCACGACCGGCAACCTCGACTTCGATGAAACCTATAAGGACCAGAGAAAAGGGCTGGTAGCGACCTTCACCCATCCCGGACTGGGGAAGCTGGTGCTGAAGATTCCCCGGGCGAGAAACCGGCGCGGGTGGGAGCGGTTCCTGACCCTCTTCCGGGATGGCGAAGCCTTCCGCCGGTTCCGGGACTTCCGGCGGTTGCGGGAGATGGGGTTCCAATGTCCGGAACCGATCCTGGCGGCGGAGAAGAGGGTCAGTGGTATGGTGGTCGACGGTTTTTACGTCTACCGCTTTGTCCCCGGCCGCCTGGCGGACAACCGGGACTATCGCCTGATCGTCCCCGAACTCCTCCGCCTCCACCACCGGGGATATATCCGGAGAGACCCCAAGTCGGACAACTACATCATCGCCGACGGCGGCCGGGTTTTCTTCATCGACTTCAAGCTGAAAAAACCCCGGATCTTCAACCGGGTCCGGTGCGTGACCGAGTACCGCCGGTTCCTCCGGAGCTGCCCGGAGGGGATCGCCTTCCGGGACCAGGTCCCCGGCTCCCGGGCGACCTATTTCCTGGCCGGCCTGGTCAGCTCTTACCTGGTCTGGAAGAGGAGAATCCGCCATTTCCTCAAGGGCAAACTCAAGTTCTGAAGCCCTGCGCCTACCCGTCCCGGGGGGTCTCCCGGCGCCTATGGAGAAGATCAACCTGATCATCGACGGTGATTACCCGGGCGGCGTCAATATGGCGATCGACCAGGTCCTGGGGGAAGCCGCGGCGGAGAAAGACCCCGGTGAGTGTTTCCTCCGTTTCTACGGCTGGGTTCCGCCCACGTTGACCATCGGGTATCACCAGCCGCTGGCCGACCTTGACCCGGAGGCCCTGGCCCGGGACGGGATCGGCTGGACCCGGCGGATGACCGGGGGCGGCGCGGTCCTCCACTGGAACGAGATCACCTACTCGATCGCCGCCCCCTTCTCTCCCACCGGGGGAATCTCCCGCGGCGACCTCTTCGCTTTCTGCGCCCGGCTCCTCTCCCGGCTCTACCGTTCGCTCGGCATCGAGACCGCCGCCCGGGCCCCCGGACCCTACACCCCGGTCGCCGACTGTTTCGCCGCCCCCGGGGCCTACGAACTGGTCGAGTTCACCACCGGGAAGAAGATCGCCGGTTCCGCCTCGACCCTGAAGCGGGGGTACTTCCTCCAGCACGGCTCGCTCCCCCTCGACGACACCCGACTGCGGATCGACCGTTACCTCTCCGACCCCGGCTCCGTCCCCGCCGGAGGGGGGTCGGCGGCCATCGGCGACTTTGTCAAGCTCTCGCGGGAAGAGATCCTGGCCCGCTTCCGGAGCTGCCTGGAAGAACACTACCCGGTCTCCACCCGGGAGCTCTCCCGGGAGATGCTCCGGGCCGCCGCCCGGCTGACCGAAGAGAAGTACGACGCCGGGAACTGGTTGCGCCGCCGGTAGCACGGATGTTTTTTTATGGTTCAATTCGGATCTCCCAAAAGAATTGGTTTATTAGTGCCGCCCCCTGCGGGGGCTTGAATTGGTTGATTTGTTCGTTATCATCCACGGGCTGACGCCCGTGGCTAGTAAGAAGTTCCGCCCCCTGCGGGGGCTGCTTAGCCCGATTCCACAGAGCTTTCATATTTGTAGCCCGCGCAGCGGGCGATACATTCTTAGCCACGGGCGTTAGCCCGTGGTACTGGATCGGAACCAATAACTCAAAGCCCCCGCAGGGGGCGACACAATTTCCAGCCGGATGATGATAAATTTTCCATCAGCAGGGTAAGTTTAACCTTGAGCAAATTTCACCCCGGTTCTGCACTTCAGTAACTGCCTTCAACGCCCCGCCATCACTGACTGAAGCAAATAATAAGCTTTGGGAAATCCGGATATAGCCTGTTTTTATCCCGGTCCGCCGCCCGGGCGGGAATGTGCTACAATATCCGGGGCTCGCCGATGAAGGCATCTCGCGACAAACCGAACTCCGCCGGCCGGGGAATCCCGGGGATATTGATCCTCTGCCTGCTGCTCGCCGGCTGCGGACATACCGGGCGGGACTTCCGCGTCCACCCCTATCTCCTGCTCACCTCGCCGGACGAG
>PWXJ01000196.1 GCA_003561965.1 PVC group bacterium | reverse complement strand
GCTCCAGGGCTCTTTCCAGGGCCTCTTCGGCCGCGTCGAGAGCCCGGCGGACCTCCCGCCCGGGACGTTCCCCGTCCAGGAGGTGGAGGGCCAGGTGGAACCGGGCCACCCCGTGCCAGTAATGGGCGGGAAACGATTCCGGTTCCCTTTCCCCGGCCTCGGCCAGCCGTTCCGCCGCCCGGCGGAACCCGTCGCCGTCCCAGGCGGAGTAAGCGTCGTTAAACGCGGAGACCGCCGCCGGGAGGGGGTCGGCCGGTTCTCCCGCGCCGGCCGGCGCGGCGATGAGAGCCGCCGCCGCCATAATCAGGATTGGGTTGCTCATTATCTTTTTCGGCCGGGGAAATCAGCTGTTCCATCCCCGGTGATTATCACTCTACGCTATTTTCCGCCCCGGGGCAATTCTCTCGGGCCGGCCGGGGAATTATTCAACCCGGCGGAAGTATTCTTCAGCCCGCTCTTCCTCGCCCAGCGAGCGGTAGACACGGGCCAGGAGGAGATGGAACCGGCCGTCTTCCGGCCAGTAGTCCAGCCCCCGCCGGAGGTACTCCTCGGCCCGCCGGTATTCCTTCCGGGCCGCCTCCTCCCGGGAACGGGCGTCTTCTTCCCTCCCGGCGGCCCGGAGCGAGGCCGCTTCCCGGCTGTACATATCGCCGAAGTTGATGTAACAGGCGCCGAGGTTGTAGTGGGCCAGGAGGTTTTTCGGGTCGAGTTCGAGGGCTTTCTCGAAGTCCCGGACCGCCGCCCGCAGCCTCCGGTTGTTGAGATGGATCACCCCCCGGTTGAGGTAGCCGGCGGGGTAGTCGGGGAAGAGGGCCAGCGAGGCCTCGATATATCTCTCCGCCAGCCGGTAGTCCCGGAGGTGGTCGATGTAGATCACCGCCAGGTTGTTGTAGGCCCCGACCGCGGCGGGGTCGAGCTCGATCATCTTCCGGAACTCCTCGGCCGCCCGCTCGAAGCGGCCCCGGTCGAGGTAGGCCTTACCCAGGTTCCCCCGGACCCGGGGATGGCCGGGGGCCCGGGCCGCGTTGTCCTCCCAGAGGGTGACCGGGGTCTCCCAGACCCGGTTCCGGTGGTAGGCGAACCGGCCGAGGGCGAGGACCAGGGCGGCGGCCAGGAATACCCGCCCCCGCCGGAATCCCCCCAGGGACCGGAGCAGGGACGCCAGGATCAGGGCCGCCCCGAAGAGGGGGAGGTAGAGGCGGTGTTCGACCATCACGTCGCCGATCGGAAAAAAACTCGATTCCGGCAGCAGGGCCAGGAGGAAGAAGGCGATCCCGTACCCCGCGGCCCGGAGTTTCTCTCTCCGGCAGCAGAGGATCGCGGCGATGACCAGGGCCGCAAAGACCGAGAGATAGATGATCGCGCCCGGCTGGAAGAAGGAGGTTATCTTCGGGTAGAGGTATTCCACCTGCTGGTTGAGCGGGAGGACGATCAGCCGCAGGTAGCTGATCAAAACCCGGGATTGGGTGAGGAGGTAGGCCCCCCGGGTGATCGCGGCGGGGTCGTTGTAGTAGGGGTTGTCCCGGTGGAGCAGGAAGAGGATGGGGACGGCCAGGACCAGCAGGAAGAAGGGGAGCAGCCGGCCGGCGCGCCCTCCTCTTCTCGGCGGCCGGTCTCTTAATATGGTGAACTCGGCCAGGAGTAGAGCCAGGGGCAGGGTGACGGCGAACTCCTTGGAGAAGACCGCCCCGGCGGCGCAGAGGAGGGAGACGAGGTAGAATGCCGCCCGCCCCTCCCCGTCCCGGGATTTCAGGTAGCAGAGGAGGGAGAGGAGGTAGAAGCCGGCGGCCAGCGAGGTCGCCCGCTGGATGACGTAGGTTACCGCCTGGGTCTGGACCGGATGGACCAGGAAGAAGACTGAACCGAAGAAAGCCGGGACCGGGCTCCCCCTTCCGGTCAGACGCCGGAGGAGGAAAAAGACCGCCAGCGAGTTGACCAGGTGGATGAGGACGTTTCCCAGGCGGTAGGGAAAGGGTTCGAGCCCGCCCAGCCGGAAGGTGAGGGCCAGGCTGTAATAGGTGGCGAAGCGGGTCGGCCAGAAGCGGAAGATCGGGCCCGGCTCGAGCCCGCGGATGGCGGCGTTATCCCGGATCGAGGGACCGTCGTCGAGGTGGAAGGAGGCCCGGAAGGCCGGGAGGTAAACCGCCAGGCCGATTCCGGCGATCAGCAAAACGGCGAGAATTGTTCTCCCAGATGATTTCATAAACGGATAGTCCCGGAGACTATTCAGGATATAGATTAGCGATTTTCACGACAATACAAATTCCCATTTTGACAATGTCGAAGGAATATATTTTCTTCCCAGGAATCGGGAAATTTGGTAAGGAATACTGTTGTCGAAGATCTAAACCGCGGCCGGGCCAGGAGGTAGATTATGAGACCGCAAGATATCGAGAAAATCGCGGGGAACGTGGCCGGGGCGTTCACCGGTTCTTCCGGTCAGGTCGGCGCCGGGTGCGCCGGTTTCAGCGACCCCACGGCGTTCAGCTGTGATGACTACGGATGCGAGGTCAGCTACGAGTGCGGCGGCGAAGGGAACTTCACCTGCGGGTGGGATAGCTTCTCCTGCGATGCGGGTTTCTTCTGCGCCACCGACTACACTACCGACCTCGGCAACCAGACCTGAATGGTTCCCGGGAGAATCCTCGATTTTCCGGCTCGCCGGCGGATCGAGTGTTGAGTTTGTTCCCGGGAAAAACCGGGTTGACATTATCCCGGTGTTGGGGTATGTTGGCCCCACGATGCGGGGTGGAGCAGTCAGGTAGCTCGTCGGGCTCATAACCCGAAGGTCAGAGGTTCAAATCCTCTCCCCGCTACTGAAAGCAGGCCGGAAGCCCCGGCCTGCTTTTTTTGGGCCGATTTCCGCCCCCTATCCCCTCAGTCCCTGCCGGATCTTGTGATATAATTAGATTGCTGTCTCGATTCATCTCCGATCCAGGACATTTGACACCCGGCGCAGAGATGACCCAGATTGTCCAGATCCGAGAACTCAACCCCGACCGGGTCCCGGTGACGGTCAAGGCGACCGTGATCTCGCTCTGGGGCTCCCCCCGCCCGGAAGTGGCCCGGGAGGGGAGACTGGAAGACGAGACCGGGATCATCCCCTTTACGCTCTGGGCCGATTCCCCGGTCAGGAACCTGGAGAAGAACCGGAAATATATCTTTCACCGGGCCGGGCTGGGCAAGTTCGACGGGGAGATGCGGGTGGAGATCGACGCCCAGACCACGGCCTATCCGATCGAGGAGGAGGCCGACGTCCACCGGACGATGCTCAAGCTGACCCAGCTCGAGGAGGCGGAGCGGAAGAGATACGTCAAGGGCGCCAAGATCACCGTTGACGACAAGCAGAGCCGCTCCCGGAAGAATATCTTCAGCATCCTGATCGCCGCCGGGGTCCTGATCTGGGGGGCGGTGATGGTTCTCCAGTACACCGAACTGCTGACCGAGGAGATGGTTCGGGATTTCTTCCGGAGACGGAGGACCGTGGTCCGGGAGCGGGTGGCGAGAAGGGTTCCGACCGAGACCCGGGAAGGGACAGTCGAAGAGGCGTTTGACGGGGGCCTGTTCACCGTCCGGGTGGAAGACGAAGTATTGACGATCGGTTACCTGGGACTGGAGGTCCCCGAACTCCCGGTCCGGAGGGGCGACCCGATCGATCCGATCGCCCTCCAGGCCAGGAATTTCAACCGGTTCCGGATCGGGGGGAAGACGGTCCGGCTGGAGTTCGAGGAGGGCCGGCTCCCGGTTGACGGGGACGGGGAGGCTTACGTCTTCGAGGGGGAGGAGATGATCAACCTGGAGTTTCTCCGGCGGGGTTTGGCCCGGCTCCGGGACGAGGGCCGGGGGTTGGCCTACGGCCGGGAGCTGAGAGAGGCCGAGGAGGAGGCCCGTTCGGCCCGGCGGGGGGTATGGAGTAGGCAGTAGGCAGTAGACAGTGGGCAGTGGGACCGGCCCTACTCCCTACTGTCCACTCCCCACTCCCCAAGCACTTTCAGGGCCTCGGCGGCGTCGGCGGCGGATCGGACGCCTTCGATGCCCCAGGTCTCGATCCCGATCACCGGTTTGCCGAAGTTGAGGGCGTAGGCGATCTCGGAGAGGGTGCCGTACTTCCCGTCGAGGGCGATCACCACTTCCCCGGCCAGGGCGACGATGGCGTTCCGGGCCAGGCCGATCCCGGTCGGGATCGGGATGGTGACGTGAGGGTTGGCGGCGGAGGCCCGGTTCCCGGGGAGGATGCCGACGGTCGTTCCTCCGGCCGCCTTCGCTCCCCGGCAGACCGCCTCCATCACCCCGCCCAGACCCCCGCAGACCACGGTCAGGCCGCGTTCGGCCAGGCCCCGGCCGAGTTCCTCGGCCTGGGCCAGGATTTTCGGTGAGGCCCGGTTGCCGCCGATGACGCTGATCAGCATCGGAAGAAGCTTACTCGGACTCGACCGTCGAGGTGAGCAGCCGGAGACGTTCGACCTTGATCTTTTCTTCCCGGGAACCTTCGGTGGTCGGGACGTTGATCACGGCCGCGCCCCCGGCCTCGATCTCCCGGACCACCCCGACCCGGGTCTTCTCCCCGGTCTCCCACTCGACCAGGTCGCCGGCTTTGATATCTCTTGTCATATCCTCCTCCTTTTCCGCCTCCCTTGAGGGAGGT
>PWXJ01000068.1 GCA_003561965.1 PVC group bacterium | reverse complement strand
CGAGGAGTAAAGATGCCGGAAAACCGGAACTGTCCCTGTTTCGATACCTGCGTGGTCAGCGCCATCCTGAAGACCATCGAGGTCCCCCAGGTCCTGCGCTACTGCGCCGGCAACCACCACAACTGCCGCTACCTGCCCCGGACGCTCCGGGAACAGCCGGCCGTCTCCCGGCGGGAGCCGGCGGAAGTATGAAACCGGCTTTCGCCGGGGGCGGCACCGGGGGACACCTGGCCCCGGCGGTCGCCCTCCTCGAGGAACTGCGCGAGCGGGGTGACGATTCCGGCGGGCTCATTCTCACCGCCGGGCCGGCCGCCGCTTCCCTGGAGCGGAAGGTTCCCGCCGCCCGGGTCGTCTCCATCCCGGCCGGTTCGTTTTCGTGCCGCCGCCCCTGGACAATCCCCTCCCGGCTGCTCCGCAACCGGAGGGGGTACCGCCGGTCGCTGGCGGCGTTGAAAGAGTACCGGCCCGACCTGGTGGTCGGCCTCGGCGGCTACGTCTCCCTCCCCCCGCTGCTGGCCGCCCGGCGGCTGGGGATCCCCGCGGTCTGCCACGAGCAGAACCGGGTCCTGGGGCGGGCCAACCGGTTCCTGGCCCGGGGTTCGGTCCCGGTGATCGCCGCCTTCCCCCTGGAATCGCCCGGGATCGACCCCGGCCGGGTGGTCCGGCTCGGCGCCCCGGTCCGGCGGGCCGCCCTGGCCCCGGCCCCGGAAGGGACCCGGGAGGCCTGGGGGTTGGAGCCGGGCCGGTTCACCCTCCTGGTCCTCGGGGGGAGCCGGGGGGCCCGGCCGGTCAACCGGCTCCTCGAGGCGGCGGCCGGGATCTGGTCCGCCCGGGGAGAGACCGGGGAGATCCAGGTCATCCACTGCGCCGGGACGGAGGACAGCCGGCGGCTGGAGCGGACCTACCGGGAACGGGGCCTCTCCGGGGTCGTCTTCTCCTCCCTGGAGGAGATCGGCCGGGCCTACAGCCTGGCCGACCTGGCGGTGGGCCGGGCCGGGGGAGCGACCCTGAGCGAGCTGGCCGCCTGGGGGCTGCCGGCGATCCTGATCCCCTATCCCTTCGCCACCGGGGACCACCAGATGGCCAACGCCCGGTATTTTCAGGAGGCGGGCGCGGCCCGGGTCTTCCCCCAGGAGGAGGTCACCCCGGAGCTGCTGGTCCGGGAGGTGGAAAGGATCCGGACCGGCCGGGAACTCCGCCGGGAGATGTCGGAAGCCGCCCGGGGCCTTCACGACCCGGAGTCGGCGGGAAAAATCATCGATTACCTGGAGGGTATGCTGGAGAGCTATGATCGGACCGGGTGAGAAAAACCTGCTGTTCGGCCGGGAGGATATCGACTCGGTCCACCTGGTGGGGATCGGCGGGGCGGGGATGAACGTCCTGGCCCGGATCCTGCTCTCGCTGGGCCTGGAAGTCAGCGGGTCCGACCTCAAGCCGACCCCGGCCACCGGCCGGCTGGCCCGGCTCGGGGCGAGGATCCGGCGGGGCCACCAACCGGACCTTCCCGGCCGGCCGGGCCTGCTGGTCTATTCCTCGGCCGTCGATCCCGGCAACCCGGAACTGGCCCGGGCCCGGGAACTGGGGATACCCTGCGTTCACCGCTCCCGGCTCCTGGCCGGCCTGACCCGGTTGAAGCGGACGGTGGCGGTGGCCGGCAGCCACGGGAAGACCACCACCGCCGCCCTGATCGCCTGGATCCTGGTCCGGGCCGGCCGGAAACCCTCGCTGGCCCTGGGCGGCGAAGCGATCGGGCTGGAAGATCACCCCGGCTGGGACGGGGGGGATCTGCTGGTGGCGGAAGCCGACGAGTCGGACGGTTCCCTGGAACGGCTCTCCCCCCGGGCGGAGGTGATCACCGGTCTCGACCTCGACCACGTCGATCACTATTCCAGCTGGGAGAAGCTGATCCTGACCTTCGAGCGGTTCTCCGCCAAACTCCCCGCCGACGGTCTCCTGGTGGTCGAGGCCGAGACCCCCCACCTCCACCGCCTGGCCCGGGGCGGCTGCCGGGTGGTGACCTACGGGCTCGGGGAAGGGGCCTCGATCCGGGGGCGGGAGATCTCTCTCGGCCCCGGGGGGAGCCGCTTCCGGGTCTTCCGCGGGGCCTGGGAAATCGGGGAGGCCGTTCTCGGCCAGCTGGGGGTCTGCGGGGTGGTCAACGGCCTGGGGGCGATCGCCTTCTGCCTGGAGGAGGGCCTGGGCTTCGCAGAGATTGTCCGGGGCCTGGAGACCTTCCCCGGGGTCCGCCGGAGGCTGGAGGTCAAATCCCGCCGCCCGTTCCTCCTGGTCGAGGACTACGCCCACCACCCGGTCGAGATCAAGGCCGCGCTGGCCGCGGTCCGCTCGGCCGGGCCGAAAAAGATTCTCTGCGTCTTCCAGCCCCACCGGTACAGCCGGACCCGGCATTTTTCCCGCCGGCTGGCCGAGGCCCTCCTCGGGGCCGACCGGATCATCCTCGCCGATCTCTACCCCGCCTTTGAAGCTCCCCTGCCGGGGGTGAGTTCGGGGCTGGTGCTGGAAGCCCTGCGGGACCTGGGCCGGACCGATGCCGTTCTCCTGGACCGGCCGGCCATCCGGTCCCGGCTGGAGGCGGAGACGGAACCGGGCGACGCGGTGGTGATTATGGGCGCGGGCCCGATCGGTTCCCTGGCCGGGGAACTGGCCGCGGCCCGGCCGGAGCCGGACTGAAACCTATGTCAGGGAACGGAAAAAATTTCGGCGGCGGCCGTCGCGATCCGGACCCCCGGTCGGTGGGCCTGGTCGGGGTCCTCCTCGGCGGTCCCTCGGCCGAGCGGGAGATCTCCCTGAAATCCGGCCGGGCGGTCTCCCGGGCGCTGCGGGAGTCCGGATACCGGGTGGTCGAGATCGGAGAGGCGGAAGGGGTAGCGGAGGGGATCGCCGCCCATAACCCGGCGGTGGCTTTTGTCGCCCTCCACGGAAGGTTCGGGGAAGACGGGCAGGTCCAGCGCCTGCTCGAAGAGAAGGATATCCCCTATACCGGTTCGGGGGTCGAGGCCAGCCGCCGGGCGATGAACAAGGTCGAGTCCCGCCGGCTGTTCGAGGCCGCCGGTCTCCCGGTCCCCCGGGCCCGGGTATGCGGCCCCGGTCCCCCGCCCCGGAAATCCCCGTTTCCCTATCCGGTGGTGGTCAAGCCGGCCCGGGAGGGCTCCAGTATCGGCCTGAGCCTGGTCGGGGGCCCGGGGGAGTTTCAAGAGGCGGTGGACCGGGCCCGGGAACACGATTCGGAGATCCTGATCGAGGAGTATATCCCGGGGCGGGAGCTGACGGCGGGGGTCCTCGACGACCGGCCGCTGCCCCTGGTCGAGATCCGGCCGTCCAGCCCGTTCTTCGACTTCGAGGCCAAGTACGTCCCGGGAAGATCGGATTTCCGGGTCCCGGCCCGGCTCCCCGACCGGAGCTCCCGCCGGATCCAGCAGCTGGGACTGGCCGCCCACCGGGTTCTGGGTTGCTTTTCCTTTTCCCGGGCGGATATCATTCTCGGACCCGGCGGGAGGCCCTACCTGCTGGAGGTGAACACCATCCCCGGTTTCACCGCCACCAGTCTCCTGCCCCAGGCGGCGGCCGCCGCCGGGGTGGATTTCGCCGCCCTCTGCCGCCGCCTGCTCGGGGCCGCCCTGACCCGGGGCAATTACCAGAGCAAGACGGAACAGAAAATAATCTAACTGCCGGAGGAAGATTATGAGATGGCTTACCCTGAGCAGCAAGGTCTCCCGGCCCGGCCGGCGGCTGCGGACCCGGACCTCGGTCAAGCCCCGCCGGAAGAAGAAGCCTCCGCCGCCGCGGCCGGCCGCCGGGGAGAGGAAACCGCTCGGCGGGGTGATTTCCGTCATCATCCTGGTTCTCCTGGCCGGGGGGGTCTGGTGGTATTTTCAACGCGCGCGACTGTTCGCGGTCGAGACGATCGAGGTCCGCAACCATCACGCCTACAGCCCGGAAGAGATTATCGAACTGGCCGGACTCGAACCCGGGGGAAATATCTTTCCCCTCGATGTGGCCGCCGCCCGGAAAGAAATCATCGCCAACCGGGACTTCCGCGACGCCCGGGTGAACAAGCTCTTCCCCGGCACCGTCCGGATCGAGGTGATGGAGAGGGAACCGCGGGCCCGGATCCATTACGGCAGGTTATACACCATCGACGACCAGGGGGTGGTCTTAAGTCCGCGCAAATCCCGCTCCGAGCGGAACCTCCCGGTGATCCGGGGGTTGCGGGTGGTGGACCGGTCGAGCGACCTCCATCCCCCGGAGAACCGGGACGCTTCCCTGGAACTCCTCCGGGAACTGGAGAGTCTGGAGATCGAAAGCCTGATCGATATCGAGGAGATCAGCCTGGTTTCCTCCGGCCGGATCGACCTCCGGGCCGCCGGAAGGCTGAATATCATCCTCGCCCGGGACGATTACCGCGAGCAGCTGATCCGTCTGAGAGCTGTCCTGGAAAATCTCGGACGGGACCTCCCCCGGGCGAGGGAGATCGATCTCCGTTACTCCCGGGTCCCGGTCAAGTTCCAGGATTGATTTACTGATTGGAGAACAATAATCAACCGCGGATTAGACCGGTTTTCATCTGACCTAACCGCGGTCAAGAGTTATGAGCCAGAGCGGAGAAATCGTCGCCGGCCTCGACGTGGG
>PWXJ01000206.1 GCA_003561965.1 PVC group bacterium | reverse complement strand
GAATACCCCGCCGGGCGGGGCAATTATACTATTTTATAGTTATCAAGCGGATTTGCAGATCCTTGTGGATAAATAGGCAGCTTTTTCCTCCGGTTCCGGTAAATGGATACGATCAGCAAAGATTTATTTCAGCAGCTCCAGGACCGCCTGGGGGACCAGAATTTCTCGACCTGGATCAAGCCGACCACCCCGCTGGCCATCGAGGGTGACAACCTGATCCTGGAAGTGCCCAGTACCTTCTTCCGGGACTGGCTCCAGGACCATTACCTGGAGATCATCGAGGAGACCGCCTCCGGACTGGCCGGCCGGCCGATCGCGGTCGCCTTCAGCATCACCCGGCATCCCGCCCCGGCTCAGCAGCCCTCCCCCCGGCCGCCCCGGAAAAAGTCCAACCTGCTCTCGGGTTCCAACCTCAACCCGAAATACACCTTCGACCTGTTCGTGGTCGGCGGCTCCAACCAGTTCGCCAACGCCGCCACGATGGCGGTGGCCAACGCCCCGGGCAAGGCCTACAACCCGCTTTTCATCTACGGAGGGGTCGGCCTGGGCAAGACCCACTTGATGCAGGCGGCCGCCAACGCCATCCTGGCCCAGAAGGAGAAGCTGCAGGTCCTTTACCTCTCCAGCGAGAGTTTCACCAACGACTTCATCAACTCGATCGCCAACCGGACCACCGCAAAATTCCGCAAGAAGTACCGCGAGGTCGATGTCCTCCTGATCGACGACATCCATTTCCTCGGGGGCCAGGTCAAGACCCAGGAACAGTTCTTCCACACCTTCAATCACCTCTTCGACCTCCACAAGCAGATCATCCTCTGCTCCGACCGGCCGCCCCAGGACATCCCGGATATCGAGGAGCGGCTGATCTCCCGCTTCGAGTGGGGACTGGTGGTCGATATCCAGCCCCCCGACCGGGAGACCCGGATCGCGATCCTCCGGCGGAAGGCCGAATACTCCGGGATCACGGTCCCCGAAGAGATCGTCATCTACATCGCCGACCGGATCAAATCCAACATCCGGAAACTGGAGGGCGCCCTGATCCAGGTCGCCTCCTACGCTTCCCTGACCGGGACCGCACTTAACCTGAAGACCGCCGAACTGGTCCTCTCGGGGATCGTGGAAGACGAGATGGAGAAGATCATCACCATCGACCAGATCCAGCGGAAGTTGAGCGACTACTACGATATCCGCCTGGCGGATATGAAAAGCTCCCGCCGGCCCAAGGCGATCGCCTTCCCCCGGCAGCTGGCGATGTATCTCTCCCGCTCGATGACCGGCCGCTCGCTGAGCGAGATCGGGGAAGCCTTCGGGGGCCGGGACCACACCACGGTTATTCACGCCTGCCACAAGATCGGCCGGCAGCTGAACGATGACAAGCAGCTCTCGGCCACCCTCTCCTACCTGGAAAAGGAAATCCGCCAGGCGCACGGTTAGAACCCGTTCGCCGGGGGCTTTCCCGGGGCCGGCCGCGAGGAAGAATCACCGTCTGGACAATGGTGTTACCGGCCGGTGGATAATATGTCCATAACTCCGGAGTCGAAAAACCGGGGGCGGTTATCCACAACTATCCACCGTTTATCCACCGGGTTATACCGGATCCCGCCCTTCGGGGGCCGGGAGGATTATCCACATACTCACAGCAATTATTATTATTAGTTATTTACATTTAAGATAGAATTATCATATAGTAGTTGTTGAAAAAGAACCGGGCAGCCAGCCTTCCGAGAGAATTATTCAAGGGGGAAACAGATGAAACTTACCTTTAAAAAAGAAGACGTCCTCCAGGTGATGCCGCCGCTCCAGGGAGTCATCGGGGCCAAGAGTATGCTTCCGATCCTCTCCCACGTGATTCTGGAAGCCGGTCCCGACGGAGCCCGGCTCGCCGCCAGCGACCTGGAGATCTGGATATCCTGCGATCTGCCGGCCGAGGTGGAAGAGGAAGGCTCGGGCAGTCTCCCCGGGAGGAGGTTCTTCAATATCGTCCGGGAACTTCCCGGTTCCGAGGTCCGCCTGGAGACCGGGGAGAACCTCTCCACCCGGATCAACTGCGGCCGGGCCTTCTTCCAGATGAACGGGCTCCCCCGGGAGGAATTTCCCGCCGCCCCGGAACTGAAAGACGCGGTGACCATCCCGGTCCGCGAGACCCAGCTGGCCGAGCTGATCAAGAAGACGGTTTACGCGATTTCCCTGGAGGACAGCCGCTTCGTGCTCAACGGGTTGTATCTGCTGTTCGAGAAGGGGGAGCTGACCGCCGCCGCCACCGACGGCCGGCGGCTGGCGATCGCCAAGACCGAGTGCGCCACCCCCCCGGATTGCCGGCGGGAGATTATTCTTCCCCACAAGACCGTCCTCGAGTTGAGCCGGATCCTGGGCGGGGAAGGCGAATGCCGGATCCAGGTCGGCGAGAGGCAGATCGCCTTCGAGTTCGCCCGGACCCTGCTGATCTCCCGCCTGATCGAGGGCCGCTATCCCAACTACCGCCAGGTGATCCCGGCGGCCGAAGGGGTGACGATCGCCCTCCCCCGGGAAGATCTGCTCCAGATGGTCAAGAGGGCTTCGCTGATTACCGATGAAAAGTCCAACTCGGTCCGGTTCGCCTTCACCCCCGGGCAGCTCCAGGTCAGCGCCGTCACCCCGGAGGTCGGCCGGGCCCGGGAAGAGATGGAGATCGAATACTCCGGTCCCGAGATTCAGATCGCCTTCAACCCCTACTACCTGATCGACGTCCTGAAGGCGGTCGACGAGGAAGAGAAGATCAACCTCCAGCTGATCGATTCCGGCAGCCCGGGGTTGTTGAAAGTCGGCGAGCGGTTTCTCTGCGTGATTATGCCGATGAAACTTTGATGGACCCCGGAGGCAAGAAGGGCGGCCCCGAGCCGATCGGCCCGATAGTCCGGAAGATAGTCAGCCGGCTGGGGATCAAGGAGCTGGCGGTCTCCAGCCGGGTTTTTCAAGTCTGGTCCGCGGTGGTCGGAGCGGCCATCGCCGCCCACGCCCAGCCCCATTCCCTCCGCGAGGGAACGCTGATCGTCCACGTCGACAGTTCCGTCTGGCTGGCCCAGCTGGAACGGTTCCGGAAGAGGCAGATCCGGGAAAAGCTCAACCGGGAGCTTCCCTACCCGATGGTCAAGAGGATTGTTCTGCGTATCGGGGAGCTGGAACGCCCCGGAAATAACCGGACGGATTAAGTTATGGCCCAGAGCAAGCAAACCGTGAAAAAGAAGAAAACCGCCCGCCCCGTCGGTAAGGACAAATCCTACGACGCCACCACGATCAAGGTCCTCAAGGGGATCGAAGCGGTCCGGAAACGCCCGGCGATGTATATCGGGGATACCGGCAGCCGGGGTCTCCACCACCTGGTCTACGAGGTGGTCGACAACTCGATCGACGAGGCGATGGCCGGGCATTGCCGGAAGATCGACGTCGTGATCCACGCCGACGGCTCGGTCTCGGTCAGCGACGACGGCCGGGGGATCCCGGTCGACCGGCACAAGACCGAGAAGAAACCGGCGGTCGAGGTGGTGATGACCACCCTCCACGCCGGCGGCAAGTTCGACAACAAGGTTTACCGGGTCTCCGGGGGGCTCCACGGCGTCGGGGTCTCGGCGGTCAACGCCCTCTCCGAGTGGATGGAGGTCGAGGTCAAGCGGGAGGGGAAGATCTACCATATGTCTTTCGCCCGGGGGGTGCGGGAGAAGACGCTGAAACAGGTGGGAAGGACCAAAGCCACCGGGACCAAGGTGACCTTCCGCCCCGATCCGGAGATCTTCCCCGAAGCCGAGTATTCCTACGACATTCTGGCCAAGCGGCTGCGGGAACTGGCCTTCCTCTCCCGGGGGGTCAAGATCACCTTAAACGACGAGCGGACCGAAAAGGGCGACGAGTTCCGTTACAAGGGCGGGATCGTCAGTTTCGTCCAGTATCTCAACCAGAACAAGAATCCCCTCCACCGCAAGGTCCTCTACCTCGACAAGACCAGGGAGGATCTCGAGGTCGAGGTGGCCCTCCAGTACAACGACAGTTATTCCGACAACATCTACTCCTACGCCAACAACATCAACACCATCGAGGGCGGCACCCACCTGAGCGGCTTCAAGTCGGCCCTGACCCGGACCCTGAACAGCTACGCCAGGAACCGCAACCTGCTCAAGGAGAAGGACTCTCCGATGTCGGGCGACGACGTCCGCGAAGGGCTGACCGCGGTGATCGCCGTCCGGGTCCGGGAGCCCCAGTTCGAGGGCCAGACCAAGACCAAGCTGGGCAACTCCGAGGTCAGCGGGATCGTCGAGTCGATCCTCAACGAGGGGCTGGGGGCCTTCCTGGAAGAGAACCCGACCCCGGCCCGGGCGATCGTCAACAAGTGCCTCAGCGCCTCCCGGGCCCGGACCGCGGCGAGAAAGGCGCGCGACCTGGCCCGGCGCAAGGGCGCCCTGGAGAGCGGGGGGCTGCCCGGGAAGCTGGCCGACTGCTCGGAGAAGGACCCCGAACTCTGCGAGATCTACCTGGTCGAGGGCGACAGCGCCGGCGGCTCGGCCAAGCAGGGCCGGGACCGGCGCTTCCAGGCCATCCTTCCCCTGAAGGGAAAGATCCTCAACGTGGAGAAGGCGGCCCCGATCAAGATGCTCAACAACACCGAGATCCAGACGATGATCACCGCCATCGGGGCCGGGTTCG
>PWXJ01000066.1 GCA_003561965.1 PVC group bacterium | reverse complement strand
TCACTAAACTTTTTAACGAACCCTGGGGGCCGCCGCCAATCAGAAACTTGAAGAGCTCCCCTCCCTCTCCGGCGGTTTCGGATTATCTTTCCTCCTGATATGGTATGCTGTTGATCGAACAACCCCGCCGGAAGGGGAACACCGGTTATGGATATCTTTAAACTGATAGAAGCGGCCGAGCGCGGGGAACGGCTCGGCCGGGGGGAGATCGCCCGTCTGCTGACCGACGGGGAAGCGGGGGCCCGGGAGGCCCTCTTCGCCGCCGCCTACCGGGTCAAGGCGGCCGAGGTCGGCCGAAAGGTCTTCCTCCGGGGGATCGTCGAGTTCTCCAACCTCTGCTCCAAGGACTGTTTTTACTGCGGGATCCGGCGCTCCCGTCCCGGCCTGGAGCGTTTCCGGATGGAGCCCGGGGAGATCCTGGCCGCCGCCCGCTGGGCGGACGAGAACGGTTACGGCTCCCTGGTCCTGCAGTCCGGGGAAGTCGAGAGCGAAGAGTTCACCGCCTTCGTCGAGGATCTTCTCCGCGGGATCAAGGAGATTTCCGGCGGACGGCTCGGGGTCACCCTCTCCCTGGGGGAGCAGGGCGCGGAGACCTACCGGCGGTGGTTTGACGCCGGAGGGGATCGTTACCTGCTGCGGATCGAGACCTCCGATCCCGAACTTTACCGCCGCCTTCACCCCTCCGACCATCGCTTCGATCGGCGGCGGGGGTGCCTGGAGCTGCTCCGCCGGGGCGGATGGCAGGTCGGGACCGGGATGATGATCGGCCTGCCCGGGCAGTCGGTGGAAAGCCTGGCCGCCGACGTCCTCTTCCTCCGGGACGCGGACGTCGATATGGTGGGGATGGGGCCCTACATCCCTCACCGGGAGACGCCCCTGGGAGCGAAGTCCGGGGAGGAGGACCGGGCGGCCCGGAGGCGCCGCCTGGAACTGGGGTTGAGGATGATCGCCCTGACCCGGCTGACCCTGCGGGACGTGAACATCGCCGCCGCCACCGCGCTCCAGGCCCTCGACCCGGCCGGCCGGGAGCTGGGGCTGGCCGCCGGGGCCAACATCATTATGCCCAACATCACCCCGACCCGGTACCGCGACGCCTATCAACTCTACGACGGGAAGCCCTGCCTCGACGAGAACGCCGCCGACTGCCGGGACTGCCTCCAGCGGCGAGTGGAAGACCTGGGGGAGACGATCGGGTTCGGAGAGCGGGGCGACTCGCCCCGTTTCCGCCGGCGGCGGTTATCTTAGGAACGGGAGAGTCCGAGGATCGCCTTCCGGGCCCGGAGGTTGGGGAGGAACCGTACCCGGCGGACGCCGGCGAGGAAGAACCGGCTCTCCACGGTCAGCCCTTCCCGGCCGCAGAAGTCGAGGAAGTCCTTCACGCTCAGGAAGTGCAGGTTGGGGCTGTCGTACCACTCGTAGGGGAGGGCCGGCCCGACCGGGACCCGGCCCCGGAAGAGAATCCGGAACCGGAGCGGCCAGTGGCAGAAGTTGGGGAAGCCGACAATCACCCTCCGCCCCACCCGGAAACCCTGGAGGAGGGCCTGCCGGGGATGAATGACCTGCTCCAGGACCTGGTTGAAGATCACGTAATCGAAGAAGCCGTCGGGGTAGTCGTCGAGGCCGGAGTCGATGTCCAGCCGGGAGACGGAGAGACCTTTCTCCACGCAGCGGTAGATCGCCTCCTCGTCGATCTCCACCCCGCTGGCGATGACCCCCTTCTCCCGGACCAGGAGGTCGAGGAGGTCCCCCTCGCCGCAGCCGAGGTCGAGGACCCGCGACCCGGGCGGGATCAGGGAGGCGATGATCCGGTTATCCAGGCGGGCGGCGGCTTGTCTTTTCTCCGGGTTCATAACGGTTATCTCTTACCCCCCTCGGCCTCTTCCCCCCCGGATGAACCGCCCGCCCGGGCGGTCCGCTTCCGGGTGACTTCCAGGAAGCGGGAGATAACCCGGCGCTGCTCCTCGGCCTCGAGGAGAAAGGCGTCGTGCCCGGCGTCGGAGGTGATCTCGCAGTAGGTGACGTCGGCCCGGTTGAGCTTGGCGGCCCGGGCGATCTCCTTGGACTGGACCGGGGGGTAGAGCCAGTCCGAGCTGAAGGCGATCACCAGGAGCCGGCGGTCGCTCAGGCGGGATAACGCCTTGACCAGGGCCGGCCCGGAGCCGATATCGAAGTTATCGATCGCCCGGGTGATGTAGAGGTAGGAGTTGGCGTCGAACCTCCGGACGAACCGGTCCCCCTGGAAGCGGAGATAACCCTCGACCTCGAACTCCTCGGCGAAACCGCTCCCGTTGGTCTTCGGCCGGCGGAGGCGGCCGAACTTCCGCTCCATACTCCGCTCGCTCAGGTAGGTGATGTGCCCGACCATCCGGGCCAGGGCCAGGCCCCGGGCCGGGGCCTTCTGCCCGTAGTAATCCCCGCCCCTCCAGTCCGGGTCCGACATCACCGCCTGGCGGCCGACCTCGTTGAAGGCGATCTGGAGGGCGGTGTGGCGGGCGGCGGTGGCGATCGGGATCAGGGCGGCCACCGAGTCGGGGTAGGCCACTCCCCACTTCAGGACCTGCATCCCCCCCATCGAGCCCCCGGCGACGGCCAGCAGCTTCTCCACCCCGAGGAAATTTACCAGCTTCTTCTGGACGTCCACCATATCGGCGATGGTCACCAGGGGGAAGGAGAGCCCGTAGGGCTTCCCGGTGGCCGGGTCGGGCGAGGCCGGGCCGGTGCTGCCCCGGCAGCCGCCGAGGACGTTGGCGCTGATCACGAAGTACTTATCGGTATCGAAGGCCCGTCCCGGCCCGATCATCCGGTCCCACCAGCCGGGCCTGGATTCGCCGGGATGGAATCCCGCCGCGTGGGCGTCCCCGCTCAGGGCGTGGCAGACCAGGACGGCGTTGTCCTTCCCGGGGGAGAGTTCGCCGTAAGTCTCGTAGGCCACTACCACCTCGGCGAGGGTAACGCCGGACCGGAGCCGGTGCGGCCCGGGGAGGCGGAAGGACTTCGTCTCCACGGTCCCCAGACCGCCGGGGCCGGCGGAGGAACCGCGCTTCTCCCGATCGATTTTTTTCATTGCCGCTCTCCGCCGGCCTGTTCCGGCCGGGGACTGTAAACACCAGGGGTCTTCCCACCGAGAACAACCAGGCGGGATTTGCCGGATAACTTATGGACCGGGCTATTAGAGCATACCGCAATATCGCCTACAACCATATTCCGCCGCCGACACTCCCCAACCGAAAAACATTACAACTGTTTGCTCCCGGAGAAACCGGATCAGGTGAAAGCCCGGACGATCCAGCCGGAACCGAGGACGGAGTCGCCCCGGTAGAAGACGGCCGCCTGGCCGGGGGCGACGGAAGCCTGGGGGGTCCGGAACTCCACCCGGACCGAGTCCTCAGGCCCCCCGGGGACCGGCGAGAGACGGACCGGGACCGCCGGGGAAGACCGGCGGATCCGAACCTCGGCCTCCAGCGGCCCCTTCAGCCCGGGGACGGCGATCCAGTTGACCTCGGCGGCCTCCAGCCCCGGGGAGAGGAGGTCGGCCTTATCTCCCACGATCAGGGCGTTCCGGCCGGGGTCGATCGCCGTCACGTAGAGCGGCCGGGAGCGGCCGGGGAGGCCGAGGCCTTTCCGCTGGCCGATCGTGTAGTGGACGATCCCCCGGTGCCGCCCCAGCAGCCTCCCCTCCCGGTCGAGGATCGGCCCCGGGCGGGATTCGGCTTCCGGGAAGAGCGGGGAGTAGTCCCCGCCGACGAAATCCCGGCTCTCCTCCCGGCCGGCGACCTCCTCCAGGCCGAGCGACCGGGCCTTCTCCCGGATCCGGTCCTTCTCCCAGCCGCCGAGGGGGAAGAGGGCGACGGCCAGCTGTTCCTGGGTCAGCCGGGCCAGGAAGTAGGACTGGTCTTTTGCCCGGTCAACCCCCGTGAGGAGAAGGAACCGCCCGGTGGCCGGGTCCCGGGCCGTCCGGACGTAATGCCCGGTGGCGAAGCGGTCGAACTCCACCCCGGCCGCCCGGGCGGCGGCCAGGAGCGCCCCGAACTTCATCTCCCGGTTGCAGCGGAGACAGGGGTTGGGGGTCCGTCCCGCCCGGTATTCCCGGCGGAAGTACTCCAGCACCCGTTCCCGGTACTCGGCGGCCAGGGGGACGATATGATGGGGGATGCCGAGCCGGCCTGCCAGTTCCGCGGTCGTCTCCAGTTCCCGGGGCTCGTCCGGCCCGAAACAGGAGGGCCGGCCCGGGTCCGGCAGGTCCACCGACCCGTCCCAGACCGCCATCGTCAGCCCGACCACCTCGTGCCCCTCCTCCCGGAGCAAGGCCGCCGCCACCGTGCTGTCCACCCCCCCGCTCATCCCGACCGCGATCTTCAATTATCCTCCTCGGGTAATATCTCTTGCCTGTAGTCGTTGTTCGGCGGTAACCTATCTACAGTATTTGCATATCGTAACGCAAGAAATCCTCGCAAGACTTTTCAACCTCGGCCTCGGCCGCAGCGAAGAGACCGGAAGCAATGAAGAACCGGACCGGGTACTCGCTGGTCCTCAAGTCCGGGGAGGAGACCCTCTTCGCCTCCCGGGGGAGGGGCCTGCGGCCCCTGCTGGAATGCGCCGCCCGTTTCGCCGGGGCCCCGGAAGGGAGGACCGTCATCGACCGGGCGATCGGGACCGCCGCCGCCCGGGTGATCGCCGCCG
>PWXJ01000007.1 GCA_003561965.1 PVC group bacterium | reverse complement strand
GAAAATTTTCCGGAGGGAAATTTTAACCGGAGGACAATTTTACTATGAAGGGAGCGAAACTCTTACTGGAAGGCCTGGTCAAGGAAGGGGTCGAGGTGATCTTCGGTTATCCCGGCGGGGCGGTGATCGACATCTTCGACGAATTCCATAACTACCCGATCCGGTTCATCCTCACCCGTCACGAACAGGGCGCCGTCCACGCCGCCGACGGTTACGCCCGGTCCTCGGGCCGGGTCGGGGTCTGCATCGCCACCTCGGGACCCGGGGGGACCAACCTGGTCACCGGGATCGCCACCGCCTATATGGACTCGGTCCCCCTGGTGGCCCTGACCGGCCAGGTCCCGACCGCGATGATCGGCAACGACGCCTTCCAGGAAGCCGATATCGTCGGGATCACCCGGCCGATCACCAAGCACAACTACCTGGTCACCGATGTCGACGATCTCGGGGCGATCGTCAAGGAGGCCTTTCACATCGCCGCCAGCGGCCGGCCGGGCCCGGTCCTGATCGACCTGCCCAAGGACGTCCAGCAGGCCGCCACCCGCCGCCCCTACCCGAAGAAAGCCGAGATCGCCGGCTACAAACCCGTCCTCCAGGGCCATCCCCGCCAGATCCGGAACCTGGCCGAGGCGATCGCCGCCGCCCGCAAGCCGGTCCTCTACGTCGGGGGCGGGGTGGTGGCTTCCGGGGCCTCGGGGGAGCTGCGGAAACTGGTCGAGAAGACCTCGATCCCGGTCACCACCACCCTGATGGCCCTCGGGGTCTTCCCCGAGACCAGCCCGCTCTCGCTGGGGATGCTGGGGATGCACGGGACCCGGTACGCCAACTACGCGATGTCGGACGCTGACCTGATCATCGCCGCCGGGGCCCGCTTCGACGACCGGATCACCGGGAAGATCAGCGAGTTCGCCCCCCACGCCCGGATCGCCCACATCGACATCGACCCCACCTCGCTGAAGAAGAATGTCCGGGTCGACGTCCCGGTGGTCGGCGACGTCCGGATGGTCCTCAAGGAACTGAACAAGATCGTCAAGCCGGGCAAGTGCGGTCCCTGGCTGAAGCAGATCCGCCAGTGGAAGAAGGAGTTTCCCCTGGCCTACCGGGACACCGGGAAGATCCCGCCCCAGTACGTGGTCGAGCAGGTCTTCAAGGCCACCGGGGGGGACGCGATCATCTGCACCGAGGTCGGCCAGAACCAGATGTGGACCGCCCAATTTTACCCCTTCACCGAGCCGCGGACCTTTCTCTCCTCGGGCGGGCTGGGGACGATGGGCTACGGTTTCCCGGCCGCGATCGGGGCCCAGGTCGCCTTCCCCGGACGGACGGTCATCGACATCGCCGGCGACGGCTCGATCCAGATGAACATCCAGGAGCTGGCGACCGCGGTGGTCAACAAGCTCCCGGTCAAGGTGGTGATCCTCAACAACGGCTACCTGGGGATGGTCCGGCAGTGGCAGGAGCTCTTCTACAAGAAGCGCTACGCCGGGACCGTCCTCGAGGGCAACCCGGACTTCGTCAAGCTGGCCGAGGCCTACGGGGCGCGGGGGTTCCGGGTCGAGGAGAAGAAAGCCGTCCTCCCCACCCTGAGAAAGGCCCTCAAGCACCCGGGGCCGGTGCTGATGGATTTTCTGGTCGCCGGGGAGGAGAACGTCTTCCCGATGGTCCCGGCCGGGGCCAGCATCCGGCAGATGATCAGCGGAATGGCCTGATTTATTCGGGATACGGTATTCGGGAATCAAGACTGGTTGAGAAGGACCAGGGAGTCTTTATACGGATTTCGGTGTTATTTCCGGAGGAAATATAAAATGAAGCACACCATATCGGCGTTGGTTGAAAACAAGTTCGGGGTCCTGGCCCGGGTGGCCGGACTCTTCTCCGGGCGGGGCTTCAACATCTCCAGCCTGGCGGTCGGGGAGACGATGGACCCGGCGATCTCGAGGATGACCATCGTGGTCGACGACCAGGGTTCCCCCCAGATTATGGAGCAGGTCGAGAAGCAGCTCAACAAGCTGATCAACGTGATCAAGATCCAGGAGTTCTCCCGGGGGGAGTCGGTCGACCGGGAACTGATCCTGGTCAAGGTCAAGACCACCACCTCCACCCGCTCCGAGATCCTGGAGATCGCCCAGATCTTCCGGGCCCGGGTGATCGACGTCTCGACCTCGGCGCTGGTCCTCGAGGTGACCGGAACCGAAGACAAGATCCGGGCGATCCTCAGCCTCCTGGCCCGTTACGGGGTCAAGGAACTGGTCCGGACCGGGAAGGCCGCCATCGCCCGGGGATAGACGTTTCCCGATGCCGGAGACAACTAATTCCGAAGGTGATGCCGTCTCCTCCCGGCCGGTTGTTACCGTCGAGGAGGAGACCCGGATTTCCACCCGGCGGCGGCGGAAACCCCGGCAGACGGTCCTGATCGTCGAGGACGAGCCGCTCAACCGGCAGGTGATCAAGCGGTACCTCGGGGTTCTCGGTTACCGGGTCCTCCAGGCCGAACGGGGGGACGACGGACTGAACCTGGCCCGGGAAGAAAACCCCGATCTGGTAATCCTCGACAACCATCTCCCCGGTCTCTCCGGGCTCGAGGTCGCCGCCCGGCTCCGGGAGGGCGGTTTCCCCGGCCAGATGGTGATGATGTCGGCTTACGACCTCTCCCCCCAACAGCGGAAGCAGCTCCAGGAACTGGGTATCCGGGGATTTCTCCGCAAGCCCTTCGCTTTCAGCCACCTTCGGGCCCTGATTAAATTCGCCGTCAACCCCCCGCGGTTCGTTTTCCGGCGTTCCAGGCTCTACTACCGGCAGCCCAACTTTTCCCTGACCTCCCGCACCCTGGCCCAGCAGATCTTTCAGACCGTCTTCCGGGAAGGGCTCGACCTGGCCGGCCACGTCCACTTTCACGTCAGGGAACACTCCGACCACCTGGTCCTGCTCTGCAGCCGGAAGACCCTGGGTAAGGTGATCGCCAAGTCCGAGGAGTGCGGGAAGGGCGAGTGCATCCCCTGGGACCGCTCTTCCTTCCGGGATTACAACCAGGAGAAGGTGATCCGGGACTTGAGCCAGGAGATCAACCTGGTCCGGATCGACGCCGCCGACTACCAGATGTCCTGGCCGACCCTGGCCGATTTCATCTGCTGGGTCGAGCTTAGCTACTCTTAACCGGAGAATCGGGCGCCGGTTAAACGGTTCCCCTCCGGGGCCGGTTTCCGATCGGTCCGGGCGGGTGCCGGCCGAGAAATGAAAGACCGGATCCATATCTTCGACACCACCCTCCGGGACGGCGAGCAGTCACCGGGGGCCAGTCTGACCGTCCGGGAGAAACTCCGGATCGGCCGCCAGCTGGTCAGGCTGGGGGTGGACGTGATCGAGGCCGGCTTCCCGGTCGCCTCCCCGGGCGACTTCGAGGCGGTCAGTTCCGTCGCCCGGTCCCTGAAGGGGGTGGCGGTGGCCGGACTGGCCCGCTGCCTGAAGAAGGATATCGAGACGGCCGCCCGGGCCCTGGATAAGGCCGAGACTCCCCTGATCCACACCTTTCTCGCCACCTCCCCGATCCACCGGAAGTTCAAGCTGAAGAAGAGCAAGCCGGAGATCGTCCGCCAGGCGGTCCGGGGGGTGGAACTGGCCCGGAAGTACGCCGACACGGTCGAGTTCTCGGCCGAGGACGCCGCCCGGACCGAACCGGAGTTTTTGGCCGAGGTGGCCGGGGCGGTGATCGCGGCCGGGGCCTCCCGGGTCAACATCCCCGACACCGTCGGCTACTCCACCCCGGAAGAGTACGGGGCGCTCATCCGTTACCTGGTGGAGAACGTTCCCGACATCTCCCGGGCGATAATCTCCGTCCACTGCCACAACGACCTCGGCCTGGCGGTGGCCAACTCGCTGGCCGCGGTCAGAAACGGGGCCCGCCAGGTCGAGTGCTGCGTCAACGGGCTGGGCGAGCGGGCCGGCAACGCCTCCCTGGAGGAGATCGCGATGGCCCTCAAGGTCCGCGGGGACTTCTGGCAGGTGACCACCGGGATCAATACCCGGCAGATCTACAAGACCAGCCGGCTGGTCAGCCACCTGACCGGGATCCCGGTCCAGCCCAACAAGGCGGTCGTCGGGGAGAACGCCTTCGCCCACGAGGCCGGGATCCACCAGGACGGGGTCCTGAAAGAGCGGACCACCTACGAGATTATGCGGCCCCGGGACGTCGGGGTGCCGAAGAGCCTGCTGGTCCTGGGCAAGCATTCGGGGAGGCACGCTTTCGCCGACCGGCTGAAAACCCTCGGCTACCAGCTGGCCCCGGAAGAGCTGGAGAGGTCCTTCGAGAAGTTCAAGGCCCTGGCCGACAAGAAGAAGCACGTCTTCGACGACGACCTCGAGGCCCTGGTCGACGAACAGCTCGCCCGTCCGCCGGAAGTCTTCTCCCTGGAGTATCTCCACGTCAGCAGCGGGACCGGGACCGTCCCCACCGCCACGATTCTCCTGAAAAAAGGTAAGAAGGTCTTCCAGGACGCTTCCTGCGGCGACGGCCCGGTCGACGCCGCCTGCCGGGCGATCGACCGGATCACCGGGATCGACTGCGAGATGCTCAAGTACGAGCTGCGGGGGGTGACCGGGGGCAAGGACGCCCTGGGCGAGGTGGCGGTCTCGGTCCGCTCCGGCCGCCGGGTCGTCAACGGGCGGGCCTCCTCCACCGATATCATCGAGGCCTCCGTCCGGGCCTACCTCAACGCCGTCAACCGCCTGGCCGCCCGGAACG
>PWXJ01000124.1 GCA_003561965.1 PVC group bacterium | reverse complement strand
TTCCTGGCCGCCGTGATCGCCAACCGGGGCGGGTTCTACCCGACCGGGGAGTACGTCCAGGAGGCACGTCGGCTGGGGCTGGCGGTCCGCCCCCCGGACGTCGGCCGGAGTGCCGCCGGATGCCGGCCGGAAGGGCGGGGGATCCGTCTCGGTCTGCGGGAGGTGAAGAACCTCAAGGGGGAGACCATCCGCCGGATCCTGGCCGAACGGGAGCGCCGGCCCTTCGCCTCCGGCGAGGACTTCCTCCGGCGGGTCCGGCCCGGCCGGGGAGAGGCCCTGTCCCTGGCCCGGTCCGGGGCCCTGACCTCCCTGGGGACCGGGCCGGCCGCGATGGCCTGGCGACTGGCCGGGGGCCGGCCGCCGGCGGGGGACGACCCGCTCTTTCCCGGATTCGTCGAGGAGACGGGAGTGCCGTTCCCGGCCGGACTCGACCGGCCGGGGGACCGGAGGGGGGCCGAGACGGCGGGGATGGGATTCTCCACCCTGCCCCCGGCCGCCGCCGGTCGGGCGGCGGAACTCCGCCGGGCCTTCCCCGGCTGCCGGCTGACCCGGAGCGACCGGCTGGCGGGACTGGACGGCGAGGAGGTGGCGCTGGTCGGCTCCCCGGTCACCGGGCGGACCGCCCGGACCCGGCGGGACGGCCGGCTGATGAAATTCCTGACCCTGGAAGACGAGGCCGGACTCTTCGAGGCGGTCCTCTTCCCGGAATGCTACCGGCGCCGCGGGCACCTGCTCGCCTTCCCCGGCCCCTACCACGTCCGGGGGACGGTCCGGGTCGAGGACGGGGCGGCGACGGTGGTCTGCCGGGATATTGTTTTGACGGACCGGGGGGATTCTGGTAAGGTGAGAACATAGTATTTTCTCCCGGGTTCCTCCTGTAAACAGTTGCCCCGGGCGGAAAAAATATTTCATACCGGGTTCAAGTCTTTTGGGAATTTCAACAGGGCGGGAGCCGGAGAAGGGTTTCCGCCCGCTGGCAAAAAAGGAGGTTGGGTTATGTTAATCTTATGGCTGGCCATCATCGCGGTGGTGGCGGTAGTGGTGGTCTATCTGGTTGCCAACAAGTCCTGCTCCTGCGGCGAGACCGGCGCGGCCCCGGAACCGGAAAAATCCGAACCGGCGGAAGCGCCGAAACCTTCTCCGGAAAAGTCCGGTCCGGCCCCGGAGCCGAAACCGGAAAAACCCGAGCCCGCCGGAGAGCCGAAACCCTCCCCGGAGACTTCCCGGCCGGAACCGCCGAAGCCCGGGCCGGAGTCCGCCCCGGCGCCTCCGGAGGGGGATAAGCCTTCCGGAGAAGTAAAGCCTTCCGGGCCTCCTCCCGCCGGGCAATAGCTTCCGGCCGGAAGGAAAATTTTGTTGTTGAAAAGCCGGCGGGCGCCCTATATAAACTACCCTTTCTCCCTCCGGGGAGGAGGGATAGGGGCGATTAGCTCAGTCTGGTTAGAGCGCTACGTTGACATCGTAGAGGTCACTGGTTCGAGTCCAGTATCGCCCACTGTTTATGCCGACCCCCGCGGGGGAGAGATAACAATCGAGGAATAATTCAGACTTAGACGGATTGAGGATTTCCGATACTCGTAATATGGAAGAACACGACTACCTGGACCGCTACCGCCACAGCGCGGCCCACGTGATGGCCCAGGCGGTGAAACGGATCTATCCCCACGCCCGGCTGGGCATCGGCCCCCCGATCGAAGACGGTTTTTATTACGACTTCGACCTCCCGGAAACGATCACCCCCGACGACTTTCCCCGGATCGAGGAGGAGATGCGCGCGATCGTCGCCGCCGATCATCCCTTCCAGCGCCGGGAGCTCTCCTTCGAGGAAGGCCGGCGCCTGCTGGAGGAACAGGGGGAGATCTACAAGCTGGAGCTGCTGGAGGGGCTGAAGGACGACACCATCAGCATCTACCGCTCCGACGGCTTCGTCGATCTCTGCCGGGGCCCCCACCTCGAGCGGACCGGGGAGATCAAGGCCTTCAAGCTCCTCTCGGTGGCCGGAGCCTACTGGAAGGGGGACGAGCAGCGTCCGATGCTCCAGCGGATCTACGCCACCGCCTTCCCCGACCCCCGGGAGCTCCGCCGCTACCTGGCCGGGGTCGAGGAAGCGAAGAAACGCGACCACCGCAAGCTGGGCCGGGAGATGGGATTGTTCAGCTTCCACGAGGAAGCCCCCGGCGCCCCTTTCTTCCATCCCCGGGGCGTGGTGCTCTACCGGACCCTGCTCGACTACTGGCGGGAGGTCCACGAGGCGGCCGGCTACCGGGAGATTATGACCCCGCTGATGCTCCGCGACCACCTCTGGCACCAGAGCGGTCACTGGGAACACTACCAGGACCATATGTACCTGAGCACGGTCGGAGAGCAGACCTTCGCGGTCAAGCCGATGAACTGCCCGGGGACGCTGCTCTATTACCGGGAGACCCAGCATTCCTACCGGGAGTTTCCCCTCAAGGTGGCCGAACTCGGGCGGGTCCACCGCCGGGAGCTGACCGGGGTCCTCCACGGCCTCTTCCGGGTCCAGAGTTTCGTGATCGACGACGCCCATATCTTCTGCCTCCCGGAGCAGGTCACCGGCGAGGTCGTCAAGGTGGTGGATATGATCATCTCCATCTACCGGACGATCGGGTTCCCAGAGTTCGCGGTCGAGATCTCGACCCGCCCGGAATCCTCGATCGGGAGCGACGATGACTGGGAGCTGGCCACCCGGGCCCTGAAGGAGGCGCTGGAGATCAACCGGATCGACTACCAGGTCAGCGAGGGGGAGGGGGCCTTCTACGGCCCGAAGATCGATTTCCACATCCGGGACTGTCTGAAACGGAGTCACCAGTGCGGGACCATTCAGCTTGACTTCTCGATGCCGGAGCGGTTCAATCTCGAGTACGTCGGCGCCGACGGCAACAAGCACCGGCCGGTGATGATCCACCGGGCTACCTTCGGATCGATCGAGCGTTTTCTGGCCATCGTCCTCGAGCATTACGGAGGGGTGCTGCCCCTCTGGCTGGCCCCGGTCCAGGCGGTGGTTCTACCGATCTCGGCCAGGACCATCGACTACGGACGCCGGGTCAGGAAGGAACTGGCCGAAGCCGGGATCCGGGCCGAACTCGACGAACGGGACGAAAAGATCGGCTACAAGATCCGCTCCGCCCGGCTCCAGAGGATACCCTATATGCTGGTGGTGGGGCCGGCCGAGGAGAAAGCCGGTTCGGCCTCGGTCCGCCATCTCCGCCAGGGGCAGCGGGGCGAGTGGCCGCTGGAAAAAATCCGGGAGGAACTCTCCGGGGAGATTGCCGCCCGGACCGGGTACGATTCCTGCCTGCTGACCGAACCGGATTGATTTTTCCCGGCACTTATAGTTATATTACCGATTCGCCGGAAGGTATCCCGGAGCGTCCGGGGACCCCGGCGGGGAAAGGAACGCCATTGTCCAAAGGAGGTGATCGGCGATTCTCAAACACATATTCATCAACCGGGATATCCGGGCGAACAAGGTCCGGACCATCGACACTGACGGCACTCAGCTCGGGATACTGGAACTCTCCGACGCGCTGGAGGCGGCCCGCGAACGCGGTCTCGACCTGGTCTGTGTCGCCCCGCAGTCAATCCCGCCCGTCTGCCGGATTCTCGATTACGGAAAATACAAATACGAACTGAACAAGCGGGAGAAGGAGAACAAGAAAAAGCAGCATCTCGGGCGGCTCAAGGAGATCAAGCTCAAGGCCCGGATCGAGGAACACGACTACCAGGTCAAGCTCCGCAAGGCCAGGGAGTTCCTCGGCCGGGGCGACAAGCTGAAGCTGACCCTGACCCTGCGGGGCCGGGAGATGATCCGCCAGGACCTGGGCCGGAATACCCTCTCCCGGATGATCGAGGACCTCAAGGACCTCGGTCACGCCGAAGGGACTTTCCGGACGATGGGCCGCCGGATCATCATCCTGGTCATCCCCCACAGTCATCGTTAGTCCCTACCGCCCCGACCCCCGCCGGGGATCCACCGGAGAAATTAAATTCAGGAGTAAGGTTATGCCCAAGATCAAGACCCGCAAGGGCGTGAAAAAAAGAGTCAAAGTCAGCAAGCAGGGAAAAGTTCTGATCAAGCGTTCCGGGAAGAGTCACCTGCTGACCACCAAGAACCGGAAACGAAAGAGGAAGCTGCGCAGCCCCAGAACCCTGGAGGGGCCGGCGGCCAGGGAGTTCAAGAAGCAGCTCCCTTACGACTAAGGAGAAGTTATGACCAGAGTAAAGACCGCGACCGCCGGCCACCGCCGGAGAAAGAAAACCCTGAAACAGGCCAAGGGCTACCGGGGAGGCCGGAGCAAGCTCACCCGCTCGGCCCGGACCGCCGTGATGCGGGCCCAGGCCGAAGCCTACCGGGGCCGGAAATTGAAGAAGAGGGACTTCCGTTCCCTCTGGATCACCCGGATCCGGGCCGCGGCCCGGAAGGAAGGCCTCTCCTATTCCCGCTTTATCAGCCTGCTCTCCGGGGCCGGGATCACCCTCAACCGGAAGGTGCTGGCCGAGATGGCCGTCCATCACCCCGAAGCCTTCTCCGGCCTGGTGGAGTCGGTCCGGGAAAAATCGGCCTGACCTCTCTCCCCCGGGGAAGGTTCGCCCGATGAAAAAAGAACTCCAGATGCTGGCCCGGGAGGTGGAGACCGCACTTGACGAAGTCTCCGACGGAGCAAGTCTCCAGGCCCTCCGGGTAACCTACCTGGGCCGGAAGGGGAAGATCACCGCCCTGATCCGCTCGGTCGGGTCCCTGCCCCC